>NZ_JBNNVQ010000002.1:0-190935 GCF_050280625.1 Pseudomonas sp. NPDC089569 | reverse complement strand
TCAGCCCTGCAGCGGTTGATTCAGGTAGGCACCAGCGCCGGCGGTGCTCGGGCAAAAGCTGTCATCGCGATGAACAAGGCCGGTGAGATCCGCTCCGGGCAAGTCAAAGCACCGAAAGGATTTACCTACTGGCTTCTGAAGTTCGACGTCGCGAAAAACACCGATGTCCTAGCTGACTCCCAAGGCTACGGCCGCATTGAATACGCCTATTCGCTTATGGCCAAGGAAGCTGGCATCACCATGAACCCGTGTGAGTTGCTTGAGGAAGGTGGCCGCGCGCACTTCCTTACCAAGCGATTTGACCGGACTGATGACGGCGACAAAATTCACATGGCCACGCTGTGCGCCTTGGATCACGCTGACTACAAAAAACCAGGCGGCTACTCATATGAGGAGGCTTTTGGGGTTATGAGGAGCCTGGGGCTTTCACGGGAAGAAGCCGTAGAGTTCTATCGTCGCATGGTTTTCAACGTCGTAAGCAGGAACCAAGACGACCACACGAAAAACGTTAGCTTCCTAATGAATGAGGAAGGCACCTGGTCCCTCTCTCCTGCCTACGATGTTTCATGGTCCTATTTACCCGGCAATTTCTGGGTTGAGACACATCAAATGACCGTGAACGGGAAGCGCGACAAGTTTGAACTCGCCGACTTGGAAGCAGTGGCAAAACAAGTGCGTGGCATCGATGCCCACGCCATCATCAAAGAGGTCTGCGCTGCCGTCAAACGGTGGCGCGCGATCGCTGAGTCAGTTGGTGTTGCAGCGAAGATGATCGACGAAATCGAGATAACACACCGTCTCTACCTCGGCGATACCCTAGCCTAGAGAACGCTGCTAGCCCCGTAAAACACTTCCAAATATCAGGGCACCGCGAGTGCCCTACATGGCAAGGCAGCTATGTCGACTGACAAAACAGAATTCACCCTCGATTACTCGATCCTCAAGGTGCCGGCCGAAGGCGGAAAGAACCACACAATCCTCATCACAACGTCTCTCAAGACATCGACGTTCGTAATACAGGAAACAGACCATCAAGTGGTCACCCTCGATATCCTTGCGACATATCTCGACGGCCCGATCACCCCTGATAAATTCACCTCAGGGCTCATCAGCCGAATGGGCGGAAAAGTCGATACGCTGAATAAGAGCGTCAAACTCACCAAGGGTAGCGTGGAGGTCGTGCCGTGCATGCAGGGCTTTGGCGTTGGAACATTCCTATTTAATCAGGTGGTGTGTTGGGCAAAAAAGCATGACCCACAGCTCCAAGTCGTGCCCATCAAGGTCGCGTACACCGATGCTACAGAGGACAACCAGATCAGGCGCAACAAGTTCTACGCCAGCTTTAGCATTTACTTTTCCGATAGTCCAACGAACGAAGGGGTCGTCGACGCTCACTCAATCCCCATGCGGATTGCAGATCTCACACCCCACCAAAGCCAGAAAAACAAAATGCAGGAACAAAGCGTCGAGCAAACTTTACGGCAGATGTGCGAAGAGCAATACGAGTTGGAGAAGCAAATTCGCGAGTTGACTCAAAGCCTACAGGGCAAAGACAGAGTCATCGCGCAGCGCGACAGATCGAAAGCACGCGTGGTCAGGACCTTTCTAATCATCATCGGCGTGCTGTGTCTCGCCCTCCTATGGCGGTGGTGATATCACTTCAGGGGACAAGTGAGACGCGGACGAGTTGCCGGATTTTTAGCCCGGGTTTTGGCTTGCGCCGAGTAGCCAGCCAGACAGACTGGAGTCCCCTTAAGAAGAGGTCCGTCGGTTATGCGCGCGCACTGGTTCATGTCCTTTCTGCTCATATCATTGGGCACCCTCCTACTCGTTTGTTTCGCCGTCGACGGTGTTGTCCTGAACCTTGTGAAATTCTCGGCAGTCGCACAAGGCTTTCCTCTCAACTACTGGAACAAATGCATTGGAGTGGGGCTGATCGGCACTGTGGGCTGCCTTCTGCTCGTTGCAAAAAAACATCCGGTACCGGCGGCCTTGGCGATCAGTGTCTGGTGGCTGCCCGTGGCCCTGCCCGTTTTCACACTCATCGCGTCCTTGTTTTTTCTGAGCCCAAATCGGGTTGCTGTGATGGTCGGACTCCTGGGCTCTCTCGGATTCTCTATCGCGTTGTGCTTGTTGTTGGGCCAGCTACTGGTCGGAGGATTCCTCTTTGCCAGCAATCTCAAATCATCAACGGCTACCGGTGAAATCTAGCCACCAGGCATCCACCCCTTCGCGCCCACCTCGCTTCATTGGCCAAGATTGGGCACGAAAAAGGACGGGATCTCGGCTTGAACCCCGGAGCCCGGCCGTTAATCTTTGAGCGCTGAATCTGGCCCCGATAAGGAACGCTGAATTGAATAGCTGCATTGAAATCGTGCCACCAGCGATATCGAAAACCGAAGAGAAGCGAGCGCGGAAAGCCACCGACGCTTCAATGATCAAGCTGCTTCCGGCACTGATCCAAGCGGCGATCTATCGTAATCAGCGGGAGATGATCTCGGTAAGTACCCAACTGCTGGCCGCGACTGAAGGTACCCATACGCTGGTTCACGAAAAGTTGAAGCGCTTACTGCGGGGGCCGAACACAAGCGCTCAGGTCAAAGAGCCCCCGCACACCCTGGCTAACATTGGCTTGCCCACCATCGCGCTTGACGATGTCGTGCTCGAAGATGACCTGGAAGCCGACGTTCAGGAACTGTTACTGGAGCACCAACGGCGCGCAGAGCTACAAGCGTTTAGCCTTGAGCCTCGTCATAAAATCCTGCTGGAGGGTGCTGAGGGTAATGGCAAGACCATGCTGGCTGAAGCAATGGCACACTCCCTCGATCTTCTTTTCATCCAGGTAAAATTCAGTGGGTTGTTGAACTCCTATCTGGGAGAAACAGGCAAGAAGCTCGACGAGATCTTTGAATACGCTGCCGGCCAACCTTGTGTGTTGTTCATAGATGAGTTCGACACCATCGCCACGCAGCGCGGCAGCAATGCCAATGACGTGGGGGAATCGCAGCGCATTACCAATCAGTTGCTGCTATCGCTGAACAAATTGCCAGCGCATACGGTATTCATCGCGGCCACGAACAATCTGAGCGCTCTTGATAAAGCTGCACGCCGGCGCTTCGACTGTGAACTGTCCTTGGGCAAACCTACCCAGGCTCTTCGTCAAAAGCTCGCCAGCAAAGAACTCTCACCCACGTTGACTCCCGGTTCCGACCTGAGCAAGTGGGTTGCACCGGTGGCCGCACTCGAACTGAGTAATCTCGATGCCCTTGTGAAGCTCTGTCGCCGCATTCGGCGCGACCAGGCTCTCTATCAAGGGGCTGGAATCCAGTCCATTATCTCAAGGGCCCAGGCCCCTCTTCTGCCTGCGTAAGCGAGTTTTGCCCTTGATCGAACAGTTGCAAGAAAATGTCGTTGTCGTGCCGGACCCTGAATATGCATTGGCCTGGGTGGCGTGCTTTAAAAATGGGTTCCCCGAGTTGAAGGATCGCGCGCGTGAAATCTACCTCACGTTGACCGGTCACGTTGATTGGGAGGCGATGGAGAAATCGTGCTCCCCAAGTGCCGAGATCCTCGACTTCGAATCGCTTTCCCCTGAGATGCGGTACCGCAAAAGTTCTCGCATGCGGAAACTTTTAGTCGAATGCTTCAACATGCGTCCGTCGGTTGCCAACCATGTAGCGTGGCTCAATCCGCCCGGTTGCTACATCTGGGAGTTGCACGCTCTTGAATCGTCGGCCCTCCTCCAAGGCGGCACGCCGCCGAACCTTGAGCAGATCTACGCAGATCTCGACACCCTCAACATGGGTTACTGCGCCAGCACCGAACAAGGCCAGGCACGCCTTCATCGTCGCCCAGAAATCGGTGCTCACCTTGGGCTTTGTAAATATCTCGGTTGGGATCTCGAAATATTAGGGGACGTCGATCAACAACTCACGGAGTTGAAGAACCATCGGCAGTTCGTGGCGGAGCCTAAAGGATTCGTCAAAGATCCAGACCTGGGTCGCGTCCCGGTGTTCGTAGCTGGTTTCAGCTCCACCCCCGGGCACGCTCACGACGAGGTACTGGTGGAGTACTTGGCCGCGGCTCTCGCCACTGCCGAGTTGTTAGGTGGCGATGGCGCGCCGGGGATCGTGTTCTACGAGACCTCGGTATGTCGGAAGAAGGATGGGGATTTTTACTCGTGCTTCGGTTCAGTCGTCATCAACAATGACTGGAAGGACTTATTTCTGAACGAGTCCTGTAACTCGGTTGGCGACCTTCTGGTGAACTTGGTGACCTCCAAGTTCCAGGACAGCAACATCGTCACGTTGGCCGATCAAGACCTTTACTTGCAGCAGATGTTCGAGAAGGCAAGGCAAAAGCACCTGCTGCCGCCGGGCACTTCGGGGACGATCTTCGGCATCGAAGGGCCAAGTGGCTGGGCCAACCTCGAATTGCGCCCAAACTCATAGCGATTGGTACCCCGCCAGCACCGTAGGTTTTCAGAATTTTTTGAACTTTTTTCACGATTTTTGGCATTGCAAGCGGAGGTGCTGCGCCGGTTCGCCACGCTCCTCCATACTGGCCTGAAGTACCACACTCCTTAGCCTAAGCTTTGACACTGAGAGGTTGCGTAAACACCAGCGATCACAGACCGGTTCTGCTCAGGAGAGACGCCGATGAAATTTACATGGCCAGGTACCATTCCTCCCCTCCTGACGCTGCTCAGTCTTTGCCTGGTACTCGACGATGCGCCAGCAGACCAGTCAGCCCGCGACAACGGGCCTGCGCCATCGGAAGATGCATTCAGAATTTGTGAGGGTCATAACGAACGAGACCTGATCGATATACCCGGCGACAACGGAGAAGTGTTTCATGGGGTTTGCCTGGAGTATCGCGGCCGCCTGGCGTTGCAACCCGCACACCGACATGGAACCCACCCAACTAAACCGAAACCATCACCAAAGCCGGCCAACTGATCAGTCGGCCGCAAAGAAAATTCCGATCGAGAGAACCGACATGACACAACGTTTTTTCCTGCTGGTGAGCCTTTACCTCTGTGCTGCTTCGAGCACTGCCTTCGCCGTTGAACCGTCGCTTGGAGTAGAAAACGACACGCCCCCGGCGATCGCTGTCCAGGCTTGCGAGGGTGAGGCCGAAGGTGCTGCCGTCGAGTACACCCTGAAGGGCGGCAAAATCTTCCAAGGCAACTGCGCAATGATTGATGGCCGCCTCGTGGCGGTACCGGTGACGCCGATCCAATCCCCGCTGAATGACAGCCCGGTAATAGCCCCCTCCCCGCGCACATAGTCCAGGAAGACTTCGACCTACTACTCATTTCCTCTCGCCAAATTCCTTTTCAGCGGCCCACTCCATGACGTCCATTGAATCATGCTTGATTGAATTTCCACTCACCGAAGACCAAGTGCGGACCTTCAACGTCAATCAGATCCTGGCCGGCTGTAAGCCTGCACAGGGGTTACGCGCGGCCATGCTATGCCCTGAGCATGAAAGCGCCGGCCACGTGCCTGTAGCGGGCGTAGTAGGCTTGATGGTTGCGCTGCGCGGAAAGCTTGTTTGTCCGTGCTGTGAATACACACAGAAAACAATGAGCCGGGAAATGCTCGATGAGCTTCCTGTCACCCATGGTTCGCTGGATGACCCTGAATTTTCAGGCTTGCTCGAGCTTCTCAGGGATGCTGATCGCCAGCTTTCGGACTTACTCAATAGCGAGCGTTGTTACGTTGGGATCAACGTCCTGCAGCCAAACGTCAGCCAGTACCTGAAAGAGTTGTGCAGCAGGTTTCGCCCCAAAGGGCCGGAAGTTGAATCGGTACCGCTAGCCCTTCTGATCACCCTACATAACCAGGCCCCGGCCGATAGCCCAATCCGGCGCACGATTATCGGGTTCATCAAGGCGGACAACGTCCGAAAGCCCCGGCAACATTGGATGGGCGGCCTGTACCTCAATGCTGAGAATGATCTTTGCTTTGACGAGGCGCTGTATGAACGTACGGTGTGGCGAGGGAAGCAGGAGACCTACTTTGAATCGGTAGAAGATGGCTACGCAAAACTCCAACGCGGACTGTCTTTCTTGCATAGTTTCCAAAAGGCGGAGGACGCATCCACCGGTCTACCCGCCCCCCTAAAGCCACTGTTGCCGGTTAGGGACCTTCAGGACCAGGTAGCGCATCTGAAGCGTATTCAACCCCGGATAGAAGCGCTGGTAGGAGCGATGGAAGGCCGATCGTTTGCAGAGTTAGCGTCGAACCTCCGCCCTGAAGCTTCAGTAGTTATTGAAGCCCACGCTGGGCTGATGGGGCTCGAACACGAATAGTGGCATGAACTGAAAAGCCCCGGTTAGTGACTGGGGCTTAGTTTGCGGCAAAGCACGATACTTCTGATTTGTGGGGTTACCTGAGATTGCGCTCACGAAGCCTTTCTTCCTTCAAAAGCTCGTTTGCAATATCTGGGCCCCCAATACTCCAGACCCACCCGGTTGCGTGCTGCTGTCGAAAATACCTCACGCGCGTGACCCCGGGTGGGCTGTTCGTCAGCGGGTTCGCGAAATCCAAGCTCTCACCCTCTACTTCGAAGGTCGCATTTGACACCTCCAGGGTTCCCCCTTTCCACGGTCCATCAATGATCGGCAGTTGACCACGAACGTTTATCTTCATGTTGTCTGTTCATCCCTCATCGCAAGAACCAAACAGAAGATTCAGCTACGCAGCAACGCTACGGACGTGACGCCCCGTCTTCTCAAGTCGGGTTTGCTCCTCGATACACAGCGCTGCCGTGGGGTTCAAGAGCAACCGACGCAGTCCAATTGGTTCACCGGAAACGCACCAGCCGTAGACGTCGTCATCAATACGAGTGAGGGCCTGGTCGATGGCCTTCATCTCGGCACGCTCCCTCAGGAGCAGGCCCATGGTCAAATTGCGCTGCTCCTCGATACTGCCGGCGTCGGCAGCATCCGGGACTTGCTCACAGACGGTCAGGGACGCTTCACGTTCACCAATCCGCGCAACCAGTTCACGTTTCTTGGTTACAAGAAGATTCCGGAAAAATTCCGTCTGGTCAGCTGACATGTAGGCGCTTGCTGGCATGCTCAGCAAATCGTTCTCATCACGGATCATGTGCACTTCTCTATAGATACCTTTGGAATGGACTGAGGATAACCGGCCAATTGCGGCCTTCAACCCAAAACGAGGGCTGGAAATTTCAGCATTCCTGGCCTTGCAGAGGTACTCGTTGGCGTTATGGTTTTGAGTTCACAACCCCGAGGAAATAAACATCGTGAACTTCCGTACCACCACCACAGACAGCACACATTTTGAAAATGTCTTCGGCACTGCCGCACCCAGTGTCCGCAACCAACTAAGCTTGGCGTACGGGATGGCGGCAGGGGAAGAACCATCGGCCTGGGAGAGTCGCCTTTACGAAAATGGCCTGGTAGCCCTCGCACCCGTTGCCGGCACCAGCGAGCTTCAAAAACGCTACGACCTAGTCAATCTGCCCGAGGCGTTCTGTAAAGCAATCGGCCGCGCCGCCGAGGCACTCGCCCATCAGGATGAAGAACACGAAGCACTCGACATGCTCGCATCGGTGATGGAAAAGGCTGAAGAATTGGCTGCCGCGGCGTAGTCTGGATGGCAGAAGAGACAAAGGAGACAAACATGCTTGCCAGCACCCCACAAAATGAACGCGCCGTGCAAATCGGTCGCTTCAGCTACAGCCACAACCGGTTTCTGATCCTGCTGGCGTGCATTGGCGCGCTGGCGTACGTCGTCGCAGACGCCGTCGGCTTGCCAATCCACAGCGGCAGTACCGGCATGTCGAAACTGGCTGAGCAACAGATGATCTGGGCTGCACTGCTCGTACCAATTGCAGTCTTCGGTGCGTGGGCGCTCAAACGAGCAGGACACCCTGACAGTGCCCTATCGTGCGGTTTGATCGCCGCTAGTTTTATGGTCGGGGCCTGTGTCAGAACGTTCTTGTTGTGAGCGCCAGCGTCAGGCTGCGAAGAATTTCTGGCCCCTACTTTGGATTTGATTTTTAAAAAAGCCCCATATACTCGGCTTAGCGATACCCGAAAAGCCTTAAAAATCCGCACGGAGCTGACATCTTGAACAAAACTGAACTGATCGATGCGATCGCCGAAAAAAGCGACATTTCCAAGACCCAGGCCAAAGCAGCACTCGAAGCAATTATCAGCGTAACAACCGACCAGTTGAAGCAAGGCAATGAAGTGGCTCTCGTAGGGTTTGGCACTTTTTTGACAAAGCCCCGACCTGCACGCACAGGCCGCAACCCACAAACCGGCAAGGAAATTCAAATCGCCGCCGCGGTCGTCCCAAGCTTTCGTCCAGGAAAAGGACTGAAGGACGCTTGCAACTAAGCGTACAGTCCGATCCAAAGAACCCCGCTCATTTTCGAGCGGGTTTTTTTTGCCCTGCTATCAGCAAAAGGCCGAATATGGATCACTACCAACCCACTATTTGAGGTAGAGACCTTTAAGGCGGTGCAATGCACACATTTTATACCGACGAAGCCAAGTCACTGATCGACGACACGTACCCCTTCAAGTACGTGACTCTTAGACGAGGGAGCCTTCGTAAATTTCTCCATGACGGTTCAAGCGTGATTTTCGCTTGCCGTATGCATGAGCGTTCCTCGGCTGCCACCCACTTCACAAGCGGCGTTGATGCCGCGATGGCCAAATTGAATGAGATGCTGCAGCCCTACATTCACCTTGAGAGTGCAGGCCTCTTCGATGGCTATACGCCGGCGAATGCCTATCCGGAAGGTATGTGGTACTGGGACACCCTCCTCTGCGCGGCCGACCTCATCACCGTCTTCGATATCCTTGTAGCGCTGACTTACATGTATCCGAAAGAGCTTGGGATGAGCCCAGAGGAAATGCGGAAAAAGGCGATGATCATCACCATGCGCCCTCTTGTTCGGACAGCGCGCGCGACCCGAATCGTCAATAGCGGTCGGCCATTCGAGCAGGGATGAGTATGGAACGAGTAACCGAATCCTCGGATGGGATGGTGCGTGAACAGGCGACATTGGTCGCCATCCAGTTCAAAGACCCAAGCGGCCCCTGGTCCATTTGTACGTTCAAACGTGAGGACGGTACTGTCTTCAACGGTACAGGCAGCTTTGGAAATGCCGTCCTGTACGAGGACTTCATTCTCTATGGGAAGTGGAGTCCGGACATTCCAGGTGGCGACTTCGATACATCGATGTTCAATTCGATGCCGCCGAAGTCGATGGACGCGATGGCCAGCTATCTCTCGACACTGACTCGGGTGTCACGCGCCAGCACCAACAAAGCAGTTCAGCATTTTGGTGAGAACCTCCTGAACATCCTGGAGAAAGCACCGGGGCGTCTGGTAGAGGCTGGTCTAACCGAAGCAGAAGCACTGCGCCTGGGTACCACTTGGGCGGAGCAGAGATCGGAGCAGCTAGCCCTTGCACAGATTGACCTCGAAGGGATTCCGCCGGCAAAGCTATCCACACTCCAGCGGCGACTCGGTTACAACGTCGATCTCAGCCAGGTTCTACGTGAGGACCCCTTTCTCCTCTACGTCCACTTTGACGACATGCTGTTCACAACCGCTCAAAGCCTGGCAAAACGGTTCAGGGTTCGTAACGACAGCCTTTCAGCCGTCAAGGGAGCCATTGTGGCCATTCTGAGGCGTGAAGCCTGGCTTGGACATAGCTACATCGCAGGAAGTCCTCTGATGGAGGCTGTTTGCCGTTTGCTGGGGATCACGCGTGATCAGCTACGCCCTCTGATCGCGGATGCGGTGACCCAGTTGTCGAAGGCAAAGGTTGCGCATGCGGAGGACAAAAAACTTCAACTCTACAACCTATACGAGATCGAGAAATCGCTGGTTCAGAAAACCCTTGAATGGGTCGAACTGAATGCCGATGAACTTGGTGACATCGTTCCTTCCGAGGAAATGGCACTGAAGCTACTCAGGCCCATGAACATGGGTGTGCCGGCGACCCGACAACTCGCAGCTGGCTTATGTTCGCTCTTGGCGGAGCGCTTGGCATTAATCCAGTGCGAAACACTCCATGATCAGTTGGCCATCGTGCGGGGCATCTACCTCATTCTCAAAGCCTTTGGCACCGACGTCGTGTTTACCGCCAACACACTTGAGATGGTTGCAGAGTTGAAGAGGACAGTCGGGGCTGAAGCATCGGCCGTAGGCTACGCCGAGTTGATTGGACTCGACCCAGACACCGGCGTCCCCTTCAACCACAAATCCAGCCCCATCAGTGCGGACGTCGTGGTCTTTGTCGGCGCCGATGCGCTTGGCATCGAGGAGACGAACTTCGTACTCGAAGCCATGCCGGCCAACGGGCGAATTTTCTTCATTGGAGTTCCCAAAGATCTCCCGGCCCAAACTGTTGGCCAGCCATTTGATGAGTTGGCGGAGGTGAAGCAGATCCGCAAGTTTCTAGGTAGCTTCTGGATGCCCTCTGATTCAGATCACCGACAGGCCGTAAACAGGGTTTGGTCAGGGGCCATTCAACCCAACGCGACCTTTGACCCGACACAGCCAATCAGCTGGATCAAAGCCCCGCGGGAAAGCCTGCCAGATGCGCTCAACCTGGTAATCAAGATGTTCAGCGAGGAATGCGAATTCGATCCGCTACATGACATCAAGACAGTGGTGGTCAAGCAACAAGCGGACGTGCCCACCGGAGACGCTGTGACGTGGCTTACGACTGCGATCGCTAAAGAGTTCGTCAATCAGGATGAGCCCGTAGAGTTTCACGGCAAGGAGTTGTTTAAGGGGCTTCCAGTTATCGTTCGACAGCCTGCATCTGGCATACACCCGGCGTTCTCGGTGTTCACCGCTACAGAGTTGAATCCAGAACGGATGGTCGCAAGTCCAAGGAACGGGCCCCCTATCGAGCTCGACCTGAAACGCAACCTGAATTTGTTTCACGGCGCAGTGATGACGCCCAAATTCATCCGCGGCCGCGTATACGAAATTGTTGTGCTGGTCGTGCTGCAAGAACACCTAAAGCTCATCAACGCTGAATTGCTATCGACACTTTTGAACAGCACCAAACGAACCCTGGTGCTGGTCGGCGAGATCGACGACATCGTTGAGCATTTCCCTGGCAGCGAACCGACCCGGGTGCGCTCGACCTTACCAAAATGGATGGCACAGAATGGCGATCAGATCGTCTCGGCTTGATGCCTTAGACAAGAAGCGGGCGGAGATCCAGCGTCGCCGAAATATCGCTATCAGCATCCCACTGGTGGGGGCGGCAATTCCTTTCGTGTCACTGCCGTTGGCACTGTCCATCGCGGCGGCCTGTGCAGCATGGACGTTGTTCCTGCAGCGGGAAGAGGAAGAGCTCGAGACCCCAATGGTTTGGGACCGCAGCTACACTGAGGCCGAGATCCCGGATTGCGACTTCAGACGCTCCACCTTCTTTGGCAAGACCTTGCCATGGGTGGAGTGGAAGGAGCGCCTGGATGCAGTGACCAACGCGAATGGTGTGGCAACTGCGGATGATGTACGCACTACCCTGCTCGATGCATACCCCGGGATGATCCCGTTTTTACTGTCCGATGACATCATGACAAGGCACGTCGCGCTGCTCGCCGCGACCGGGACCGGTAAAACCGAACTGATTCTTAGTATCATTCAGCAACAAATCAAAAAAGGGGCAGGCCTAATTCTGGTCGAAGCAAAATCAGATTCTGATTTTGCGGGTGCCATTTACGGAATGATGGAGGCTGCTAACCGACTCGATCAGCTGAAGCTGATCAACTTCGAATTCCCCGAGCAGAGCCATACCTACAACCCATTCTTCTACGGTGGCGTCCGGGCTAGTCTGTCCACCGCGATGAAGATGCAGGCCAACTCGAAGGAAGAGTTTTGGAAGGACGTCAACCGATACTCGTTGTCCGCGGCGATCCTCTGCATGAAGCTGCAGCCTGGCGAGCCTGCGTTCCATATCAAAGATCTGATGGCGCTGTTGTCGGATTTTGATCTGCTCAAAAAATTCATGGGCCGGATTAGAGAGACTGATTCCATCGCTCACGCTGACGGAAAAGAATTTTTGCTCTCCTACCTTCGCTTCTGGTGGGACGATGACAAGCAAGAATGGGATTCAAAAAAATTCAAAACACTGCTCCAGGGCGCAATCTCGAAACTCTCCGCCTTTGCCCACTCCGAATACTCGCGGATCGTTAACACCTACAACCCAGATGTCGACATCAAAGAGTCGATCCTCAACGGTGAGGTAGTCATCCTCTCGATGTCGTCGCTCGCCGACAAAGACGGTGTGGAACTCTTCGGCAAGCTTTTCATCTCGGACCTGGCCCGCGCAGTCGGCGAAATCCAGCTTGAGAAAACCAAGCCGCTGATGATCTGTCCGGCCATCTTTGACGAATACCCATCGTTCATGGATGAAAGCCAAGTGTCGCTATTCCAACTGGCACGAAGCGCCAACGTCCCAATCATCATTGCCTTCCAAGGCGTCGGCTTCCTACAGGGCATCTCACCGGACTTCGTTGAGAAAGTCTTGGGTAACTGCTGGACACACGTCTACTGCGACGTCAGGGACACAGCAACACGAGAGTTCGCATGCAAGCTTGCGGGTACGGTACTCAGATCGTTTGAGCAGACAACGGAGGCCACAAGTAAGGGCTCCAGCCTCAGCACTGAACAGTCCGGCCTCATTACCAACGACAACGAGGGCTCAAGCTCGAGCGTTGGGGCTAAGGCCACACGCGAGGACCTGCTTCAGCCGGAAGACTTCCAGACCCTGGACCAAGGTGACGGCATCATCATCGCCAAATCGGGCACCTACCGCGTCCGGATGCCGATGGTAAGAAACACATTCCCATCTGTGCACTTCAGGGACATGAAGCTGACGAAGCGCCACCGCCGCGGCCGTGAAGGCGTGGGAGCGTGGAGTTCCTTTACTGATAGCAATCGCCGGCTCCTACAAATTTAAAAAAAACATTTCGCATGCTGAATTTTTTTGAGAGGAACCCATGAACTGGCTCGACTACATCAATCACTGGGATTACAGCGTGGGTCCAGTAATGAACTGGTTCCTAGACATTGCTGAATTCCACATTCAGCGCGCAGGGTGGTCAGCGTATATCGCCATTGCAGCGTTCATCATTGCTGTCGGCCTGAGCTTCCCGGCTACAAGGACGATCACCTCGCACATCGTTACTGGCACCGTTCGAATGTTCTTTACCATCATTCAAGCTGTGTTCGTTCTGCTAATCGTCCAGTTCATTGGCTACCTGGCCAAGGTCTTGATGGCACAGTTCCACAGGACTCGACGCTGGATCGTCGAGATCATTCGCAGGAACTGGCCAGCCGCCTGAATTAAAAAAACCCGGGCAATCCGGGTTTTTCGCTCCAAAGAGCCGAAAAGAGGTCACTCCCTTCCCACTATTACCGGAAAGGAGGATTTCTTAATGATCCCAAAATTTCTGGCTCTCTGCGTCTCAATCTCCGCGATCACTGTGGGGGCACAGGCAACTGCTGCTGACTCCTATGTCATCGACCAGCGCGATCCACGCTACCAGGCTGCTGTAGAGCACCTGGCGAGCGCGGCACAAGCCCTTCGCCTGGCTCAGACCGAACTCAAGCTTGCAGAAGCCAGCCACCCCCTTCCTGGGTTGGATCTCGTCCGGATGCTGAGTCAGGTCCGCCCTATGGAAGAAACCATCAACGTCGTCCTGACACCCGAGCGTAAGCGCCTTCGGTATCAGGAACTCACGCCTGATGGACAGTACTTCACCCCTACCCGAATCGGAGAAAGACGATGACCGTCGAAGGATTCAACATCAACGTTCGACAGGAGGAAATGAGGCGGTTCATGGTCAGTTTGTTTTTGCTGATCATGGTCGCCACGTTTCTTTTCTTCCCTGAAATGGCCCATGCCGAATGGAGCGGAAAGTTTGGTCCAACTTCGGACATCAAAAACAACACAACCGAAAGTTTGAAAGATTGGTGGCACACGGTTGCAGGTTGGGGCCTTTATGTGTCGCTTGGCTGCCTGCTGTTTTCCATCGTATTTGCCAGTGGTAAGTGGTGGTACATACCCGTCTGTGTGTTCTTCCTGTGCCTATTCGGTGAAAAAGTTGTCGTTCAAGTCGCAAGTTGGGCTGAATTCAACACGGCTGGCACGGGAACATAACTATGCGCCTTAGAACTACAACTGAAAGCGACACAATGGCCTATGCAACTTCGCCAATTAACTTTGGCGGATTAGAATTGGAAGACCTCCTCATCTGGCTGATTCCAATGGCTGTCTCCAATAACATTGTGGATGACAGCTTTTATGCATTTGCCATCGGCTGCGCTGCACTGTGGTTCTATAAAAAAATAACGGGAAAACAACCGAGAGGCCATCTCACTCTTCGGGCTTCACTTTTAGCCGGTGAAGCTTTGAAGAGTGATTTTGTTGCTCGAGTTCCCGTATTACGAATTGTGCTGTACCGCCTAAATAGAATGATGTCAAAACTCTGGATTGAAAAGGGTTTGTTGCCATCCCCCACTTATTGCAATCGTTACGAGCCTTGACATGAGCGATAATTACGGAGTTCCGCTTAGATATTTCAATTTGCTGGGTAAAGGCGAATTGCGCTCAGGGCGTATCATTGTCGCTTTCATTGCAGCGACTGCAGTGCTGTCCGCAGTAATCTGGGCCCTGGTCGATCAGAACAAAGAGTTACAGCGAACAAACACGGAGCTCCAGGCCCAGCGAATCATGTACGGATTCCCTAACGCCGATGGCGTGTTCGTTAGCGAATCGCAAATTCCAGACCGGCATATCATTGCGTTTACCTCAGTATTCCTTGATAACTTTTTTAACTTTACTCCGGAATCATCGTTTACAAACGCAAACGAAGCCATGCGCCTCATGTCGCCAAAGATGCGTGCTCTCCAAGAGGACAATCTGAAGAACGTCGCCAAGCAGTCTGCGGATCAGCAAATCACACAAGTATTCGTTCGCACCACTAAGTACACAATCGAATACGACAAAGCAGTCGGCTTTATTGTTTCTTTCGGGGCATCACGTTACCGGGCGACACTTAACACAGTGTTCGACCGGAAGAAGTACAACGTCAAACTTCTGATTAAGCCCGTAAAGGTTTCAAAGCACTTTGAGTGGGCGGTCGTCGCCGACGACATGCAGCAGCAGGAGATCACACAGTGAAAATAAAATTACTGGCCGCGATGGTTGCCGCTGCCTTAACTACTAATGTCTATGCAAATGAGGAATGCAACCGTTCCCCGCGAAGTGTGGTCTACGAGAACTCGCCTGTTGAGGTTTTCATCTCCAATGATACACAGCGTGCAGAAGTTATTTTTCCTGAGACTTATTTGGAAGGGATCAATCCTGAAGTAAAAGAAGGTCTTTCGATTTTCCCCACCCCAATCAACAACAAATTGGCGTTCCAAAGCAAAGATCCAATGTACACCGGAATAGCCTATGTGGATGGCCCGTCCAAGCAAACGTACATCCTTAAGCTTGTTACTCGTCCAGGGTGCGCAGATAGCCAGGTAACAATCACCAATGAAGGGCCCGTGGACCGGTCGCGCCTTTCAAAAGACTCACGTGGCCGCGTAAAGGGTTTGATGAACTACCTCTATAGCGGGAAGGTTCCAAACGGCTACCGTAAAAATGATTTCGCAAAGCTAACTCGCGATCAGCGCGTAGTTTTCCGCCAGGGTTCAGTAGAGTTCATTCTTCAGTCGCAGGTAGTTGGGCCAACCTACGTCGGAACAACCTATGAAATAGTCAACAATGGTCGGACGCCGTTTAAGGTTGCAATAGACCAAATCGACTATTCCAACAAAGACGTCCAGGCATCAATCGGCATTGCTCGACAAGCGGCGATGCTACCTAGTTCCCGCATATTGGGCCCATCACCTGAATTCATTTCTGAGGTATATGGCGACTCCCATCGTGGACTACTTTTCATTGTCTCGGAGAAAGTTCAATGAGCGATGATAAGAACCAAAACGCCAATCCAAAGAAAAAACTCATTCTAGGCTTTGTAATCATCGGCCTGGCAATGATGCTGTACCAAGGTTTTTTTACTAATCCGAAAGCCACACCCAAGAAGACCGAGCAAGCTGCGAACGCGGTGGAACTTGGCGATAATGACATCAACCGTATTAACGCGAAGGATAAAGACGCGGCACTGACTCAATTCCAGAAACAAATGGAGTCATATAAGGACAAATTAAGCCGTTCCGAAGCAGAAGCTATAAAACGTGATTCCGCTTTTAAACAGCAATTGCGTGAATTAGAACAAAAAAACAACGCTCAGGTTCGCACCCTCACCGAGGCGATGGCCGACCTTCGTAAAGATCAGATTGAGGGCGTTTATCAAGGCATAAATGGTAAGGACCAAGGGACAAAGCTCCCAGACCACTTGCCGAAGGCTCCATCAGGCGGCCTTTCCTTTGACAATGATTTTGACCTTGGCCCTGCAGCTGCGCCGGCTACGCCCGTTGTCCCAGCTAACCCTTATGGCCCTAACTACATTGTGCTGAAGCCTCAGGCTCAGGCTTCGTACAAAGGTAAGAGTGGTGGTGGCCAAGGTTCTCAATCAGAAAGCGAACTCTTCGCTGAAATGTCTGCACCTGATCAGAGCACTAACGGGCGTCTGAACACCCAAAACAGTGGCAGCACCGATGCCAATTTTAATGGCGGTTATGGTCAGCAAGCTTCAACGTCACAACAAACGTCTAGCAGTCGCCCTGTAGCACTCACTTCGGAAGAGCAAGCAAAGAAAAAGCTGAAGGACGACTCTTACGTCATCCCTGCTTTCTCATTCGTCGAGGTCACAACACTTCACGGTGTTGCATGCCCAATCGGTGCAAACGCACCTGGTGCATCGGACAGTTCAAAGATTCCAGCACGGCCGGTTGTTCTACCGGTACACGGAATTTTCCATGGCCCGAATGGTGTAGTACGTGACCTTGGAACAATTCACCTGATGGGGCTTTGTTCTGGACGTCGCACTTCAAGCTCGAGTACAGGCCGGGCAACGATCCGGGTTGAGCAACTGAGCTATTGGGATGCGTCCGGCGGCGCACAGATGGTTCCGGCTACTGGTTACATCGTAGACGTCCGCGACAACGAGCAGGACGTGTATGGAAAGGTCGACAAGGCTTCAGGGAGAACCCTGGCACTCCAATCGGCAGCGGCTGCAGCTGCTGCATTTGCAACGACCCTTAGCTCAAGCGAATTTACCAATACCAGTTCTGTTCAGAACGGCACTTCGTCAGCCACGAGCCAACTTACCGGTGATGCCACCAAAGCCGCGGTCTCCCAGGGCATTGGCGCGATGTTCCAGAAAATTTCCGAGCGCTTTGAAGCTGAAGCCAACTCTGCCATCGACACCATCCTAGTTGAACCTGGCATTCGGCTCCAGTTCGTGAGCGACCAACCAATCAGTGTTCTCAAACCCCTTGAACCGTTCGACATCGATTCCTCGATGTACGACACCTTGATTTGACCCGGACTTAAACATGAAAAGAACCCTCTTCGTGACAGCAGCTGTGCTCCTCCTCTCAGGCTGCATGAGTGACCCGGCACCATTCAAGAACAGTGCATCGATGGACCAGATCTACGACACCGTAAACACCAATGGTGGGCAAGACACCGTTCGCCTTCTTCGTGAAGGGTTGCGAGCGCGGCCTGAGCTTGGTTCGTCTGAACCGTATTACCCAATTCGTAACCCGGACGTCGTCGCCCCGGTTTGGATCGTCCCCTATGCAGACCGTAAGACAGGTGTAAAGCACGGCGGCAGCTGGGACTACATCGTGGTGGAGGAAGCAGATTGGGCAAATTGATCGCTGCCCTCGCCCTCATTGCGAGCACGACTGCTATGGCAGAAGGAATTCGCCAAGAGCAAAAAGACGGCATCCGGGAGTACTACGAAAAGCAAATTCTGGGTAGCGGAACAGACCTGACTGCACGCCAGGCAGACGTCCAGCTTTACAGGAAGATTTTTTCGAAGCCAAACACGTTGGACACGCGCGAACTGCCAGAACCGGACGAAATTCCATGGCCGCAATTGTTCAAAAACCAGGACCTTTCATTGGGGCAAATTTTGAAACTTGCCTCTGCAGCAAGTGGCTATGACGCGGAATTCGACCCGCAGATTAACCAGGACGAAATCATAAAGCTCAATACCCAACCGAACTCCCTCGCCGACATTGCTGAATACCTTACTCGTGTCAGCAGCGCCCACGTCACGGTGTACCCAGAGGCGCGAGTCATAGTGGCAACCAAGAAGGTATCGACCAATGGCTGAGAAGGCTGATCTCCATTTATACGACTCTGAACTGCAGGGTCTGGCCCGTCGTAACTACCAGGGTGGGATGCCGATCCAGCTTTTGTCAGACGCCTTCGTGTACGAGCCAAACGGTCGTTACTTCCACACCACAGATGGGCGTTTTGCGAAGATTTGGAAATTTTCAGGCGTGGATGCATCCATGCTCAACAACAACCAGTTGTTTTCGATCACTGGTTACTTTGCTGATGTCCTGAACAAATACCCCGCTGGCAGTTCAGGGCAGATGCTTCGCCATACTCATCGGGACATCCGCGAGGTTCTAGGCCGATACAAGGACCAGATCGACCCCGAAGCTGGAGCGTTCGCTTCAGAAATTGCCCACTCCATCATTGATCGCCAGGCTCGCGCAGCAAGCTCTCCACAGGGCTTCTTCAGCCAGGCATCGAACAGCGTCATGCAGCAAATGAAAGATGACGCCCTTGCGGAGTTGGATGACGCTGATGACGATGTTCGGGAGGAAGCAACTCGAGCAATTGAACGTGAAGTCCGAGAAGGTCGATTTCCCTTCACCAATGACTTTTACCTCGTATTCATGTGGTCGCCAGAATACTTGTTCGGCAAATTCATTGATTCTGCCTTTCGTTCATCGCTAGCTGCCGTCGGACTCGCCGACGCAAACAAAATGGTACAGAAGGCATACAACAAGCAAGCCAAACAATTTGGCCGCTACTGCCACGAAATCGAACAAAGCATGGTGACGTATAACTTCCAGCCAGAGGTACTGACCGGACAGGGATACATCAATCTTCATTACCAACTGCTCAATCCAATTCGCGCCTTTGAAATTGAGCCTCCCAGATATCGTGCCGACATTCCAGTACTGGAAGCGCTTCAGAATCCGAACCTGGTCAATCACAGGGAGAGCCTGTCAGCAACTGCCAGCTTCGCACACGTTGAATCTGAGCCTGAAGGTTGGACCATTCACGACCGGGGTGTGCCCTACTACATCCGTCCCGTTTCGGTCTTGGGTAAACCAGTCCGCAGCATGCCTGGCATGCTTCAGCAAGTCATGGCCGGCGTCGAGTCGGAATGCCTAATCGCCCTGAACTGGACCGTACCAAGCAACATCCTTGTAATGGCACGGCTCTTAGTACGTGGTCGGATGATCGCGGCAAAAGAAGCGATGCGTATCGGTGACAACGTCACCTTGGCACAACAGAAAGACGACCTTAACGCCGTAAGGAACAAGATAAGTTCAGAGAACGTGAACGACAGGTCTCAGTTTTTTGATGTTTCCATACACGTCAACTTAATGGGGTTCGATAAAGACAACATAGATGATCAAGCAATGCAGCTTGAAAATCTGCTTTGGCGAATTGGGCACAAGGAAGATCTTCGCGGCGATGTCGTAATACGAAACAGCCTGCCATTTAACTTCCGTCAAAGCAGCATGAAACTGCTTAAGCGTGATATCCCGCATCTAACTGAAAGCTTATCTCATCTTTCACCGTTATTTGTTGAGTACCAGGGTGTCACAGACCCGGCTATTTTAATGAATAACCGTGCCGGCCAACCAATTTTTCTTGATCTTTGGGGCCGCAACGTCAACACCGCACATTCTCTTATTTGTGGGACAACAGGCTCCGGAAAAAGCTTCACGTTCAACAATCTATTAATGGCGCTGCGCGTCAAATACAGACCGAAAGTTTGGATCATCGACAAAGGTGATTCATATGAAAGCCTTTGCATGGTGCTCGGTGGCAACTACGTAAGACTCGCAACAGAGCCCTTCGTAGACCCTGTAACTGAGCGCACCATCAACCCAATTTGTATAAATCCGTTTTACCTTCAAAAAGATGAGAACGGACGAAACGTCATGCCGTCACTGGAGGACATGTTCTTCATCGCGCGCATGTTGATCATGATGATGGAAGCAGGTGACGGCTCGAGCAATACCAAGTCATCACTTACAAAGGTTACTGTCTCGCTTCTATATCAAGCGATGGCGGAATTTTACGAAGACTGGATCGAAACTAATCCCACAAAAGAACCGCGTTTTAGCGATTACATCCCGTATCTCATCAAAACCGATTTCGATGAGCAGAAGGGTAATGTTCTCGCTCAAAACCTGACCCTTTATTACGGGAACGGCCCATTCGCTGCGCTGTTTGACGGATTCCTTCAGGTTGACTGGGACAATGACTTCACAGTCCTTGAAACTCAGCGAATGGCAAAATCACCCGCTCTGGGTGTTGTGACGCTCGCCCTATTCCGTCAAATCGATATCTATTGCAAATTCAAACTTGAGCGAAGTCGCAAAAAAGTAGTTGCAGTAGACGAGGCCTGGGCGACTCTATCTGATCCGAACGCAGCAAATGCACTTTCAAGTTTCTACCGAGAACTTCGCCGGTATGGCGCTGGGTGCCTGTTGATCAGCCAGACCGTCAAAGACTTCGTAAATCTCATTCGCGCTGAAGGTAACGGTAGCGGTGACACGCAGGACGGCATCCTAGAAAACACCAGCCATTATTTCTTCCTTGCCTGTTCGCAATCAGACTACATGATCGCTAAGACCGAACTTGCATTCACTGATGAAGAAATTGACCTCTGGCAATCATTGGCTTCCCTTCCGCCTATGTATTCGGAGGTATTTTACCGAATGCGAACAAGCCAAAGCCTTTATTACTCAGGTGTATTTCGCCTTTTCTCTAGCCCAATGACACTTTGGATCGCGAGCTCTCATCCTGATGATTATCGCATGCGTGAACTCAAAACTGAGGAACTGATGTCTCAGTATGGTGACGCAACCATCGCTCGCCAAAAAGCCATCAGCTTACTTTCGACTACTCACCCATATGGAGCCCGTTATGGCCAAGTTGCCTAAAGCAGTAATGTGCGCAGCGCTTTTAGTACTGCTGGCTGGCTGTTCGGAAAAATACGAACCGCGCGAGACAATTGTTGATCAGGCAAAGAAACCTGTGAAAGAACTTTATGCGCCTAAAACTGAACTAGAGCGACGGGCATACGCCGAGGGCGTGAGTCAGGTTTTAACTGACATGAAAGGAAAGATGCGCGCAAGAGATCGCTTTACCTGGGACGCCCCGCAGGTTAATTGCGGCGTGAAGATTCCAGGGCGTGTCGTAAACGGCATGCTCATTCCAGAACATGAGGAATGTGTCCAGATCGCCCCCGGCCGCTGGACCGAAGAAGCACCTACCTATCTGCCAGTCTTAGGAGCGCAGTGAACATGAGTGATGATAAAAAAAGCGGCCTTGGCGATTTGGTCAACAGTTTGAAAGTCGGACTTAACGGAATGAAGGGCGCTGGCAAGAATAAAGCTGCACCTGCTGACCCAACAATTACCGAAGATTTCATCGAAGCTGGGTCAGAACCGCAAAATGGACCGGAGCAGCAACATCACGACGACGATCTGCTAGTTGATCCGCTCGAACCATCCAACACCGACAAGAAAAAGCCGAAGCACAGCGGCGGCTTACAGAACTTATCGGCCAAAAAGAAGGCTTTGTTGTGCGCATTGTTGGTGGTCGGTTTCTTCGTAGTGAGAAACGCCATGGTCACACCACAAGTGTCCGTCACTCCTTCAGCATCCCATGACACCCCAACTGCCAAACCTGGCGAATTGGCAATCGACTTTGCACAAGGGGCGTCACAGAAGGGTGAGGCGAATATAGCCTCCACACTGCCCTCTCCTCTTGGAGAGCAACCTCGAGAGGATGACGCTGTAGGAAAGACGCTTGATGATTTGAACCTTGATGGGCCTGCGCATGGACCTGATGAAAAAGCAGATCTGACCGGCACAACAAAACCAACTGCTGAGCCAGCTGCCCTGGACGCTTTCGGATTCCCAACTAGCGCCGAAAAAATCGCCGTTAGTGGCCCTACCCCAGGGACTTCGAGCAATAGCGTGCAGCCAGCAACGGTGGCCGCGCCACAAACTGAACCAGCTGAACTCTACGGTGCGAATGCAACATCAACCACGCCAGGCGCCCAGGAAAACAAAGCCGAAACCAATCCGTTTGGATCTCCGAAACCAGCACCCGCGACCTCCCCAGATACGTCGCTGATGTCTCCCACCATGCTGGGAAAACCAGCCCCTGTTTTGGCTGGCACGCAAATTTCAAACCCGGATAGTGGTAGCCAGCCGAGACTGCAGGACAATTCTGGTGCAGAGCTGGCTTTGATGGGTGCCCAACTGAAGGCCAAAGACGAGCTGATCAAGTCTTTGGAAGACCAGTTAAAAGTTGCGAAGAACGATAAGCCTCTCAAGGCGCAATCCAAACCCGCAAAACCACACGCAGTGGCGCCTGCGAAGCACTCCCCAGTGATTGCCAAAAGGACATCCCCTCAGGTCAAACCTGTGGCGGTGCTTCAACCGAGGCCGAAAGTTTGTGTGAAAGCGGTGGCACCAGCTGCCCGGAACTGCGTCACCTGCGTAGCCCATGCCTTCATCGTCGATTCAGGCGAGGAAAACATGGTAGGCCAAGGCGACAACCTCCATGGGTACCGCGTTTCTATCACCGGCGATCGGCTCGACCTTCAGGACTCGAATGGACAAGTAATGCACAAGTTCTGGAGTCAGCCGTATGGGTGCGCTTTATAACGTACATCAGCAGGTTTCCGAGGCCGACCAAGCATCTTTGAGATGGTTGGCCGAGGACGTAAATCGCTGCTTTTTTAGCTCAAAAATGGACCTCGCTGTGCTCTGGGGTATTCCCAGCGCCAGTGAGGCCGATGAGCCAAAGATGGAAATTGACGGACTCAGTGATGACCTGAAAATAAACCTCCAGTTTGCGCTCGATCGAATGGCCGGCAATGACTACTTGCAGGCCAGGTCGGCACTGCTGCCTCTGGTTGAAATCAAGCACATAGAAGCGACGAAACTCTACGTGAAGGTGCTTCAAAAACTTGACGATTCGTCGTGGGAGAACGTTGCAAGGACCATCAATAAAGTGAGTACAGACACCCTTTACGTCCCTGCCGGAAGCACCGAGTCCCGGGACGGTAAAGAGGTGATCATCATTCACCAGAGCCTCAGCAAGTCAATTGGATATGACGCCCCCAAATGCGTTATCCGGTACGCGTTGCATCACGAGATGTTGCACAGACTTCTCGGTACCGATCCTAGTGACCCGCATCCCCCGTTATTCCGAAGGCTCGAAGCCTGTTTCCCTGAACGCAAACGATGTGTTGTGTGGTTGAAGAAACACCTTTTCACAACGCTTGAGGGGTGATCAACGTGAAGTACATATCAATACTTCTCTTTAGCCTGATCTCAGCCAGCCAGGCCTCCGCGTCGCCCTATGACCCTCTGATCGACTATGTGGCAACTCAAAAAGGAGTTGATCCTATTGTTTTAAGAACAATAGCTGCGCAGGAATCAAACAAAAATCCCTGGACCTTTAATGCCGACGGAGAAGGATTTCAATTTGGGGATAAAAACTCGGCTGTTCAAACACTTTGGGCACTCACAAAGTTCCCATGGATGGTCAAGTTCGTATCAAGCCGAAAGACCATGACTCGCCGGTTTTTTGCTAACCAATTAGAAGCCCAAAGCTTTGCTGAGACTGTACGCCGTTCAAACTCAGGCAACGGTACGGCCTTCCTTTTAAGAACCGATGACAGTAAGGATGTCGAACCAGGCCAGGTGAGGTTCAGACAGCTTCGCTTAATCAACACTGACATCGGAATTGCTCAAATTAATTACAGATGGCATGGCCAAGGTATTGCGACGGTTCAGCAATGGTTTGATCCAAGGTTCAACCTGAATTACGCAGCTGACCATTTAGCCGATCTAAAGAAAAAGTATGGAAGCGATCTGGCAGCAGTCGGGTATTACCACTCAAGCACACCAGCACATCGTAAACGGTACATTGCAGATTTCATGCCGAAATATAAAACGGAGAAACGGAATGCGTCCGTACCACTGGCCATTGGTAATTAGTTTATTAACAACCATGGCATATGCCGAGCAACAGCCTACTACTCAAGACCAACGGGTAGGTGAAGGCTTAATGTTGTCGCTGAAAGGGGAAAAAGAAAAGGCGTGGAATATTCTATTTCCTGAAGCTAAGGCCGGTAATGTCATTGCCATGTATCACCTGGGCGTGCTGATGCTTCGGTCAACTGAATACCCTGACCATCTAGAAAGAGCTAAGAAGTTTTTTTCCGCCGCTGCTGATCGTGGGCACAAGGGCAGCGCGGCAATGTTGAAACAGGTGGAAGCGCTGATGGCTACTGCCGGCGCTCCACCTACGATTGGTGGCACAAGTGGTATTCCTCTGCCCAAGGATATTGAATCCGCAAAAGCGGCGTACGCAAAGGTCCAAGCACAAATAGCAAAATTTCAAGGACCACAACCGACAATCCCCCCGCAGGTAACAGTTAAAGCTTTTATATCGGACAATTCAGGGACTGTTAAAGATCTGATCGAAATGTCAGAACAAACAAAGGTCCGATTTGGCGACAAGGTTGAATTTCAATTTTTCGTGCTGATTGACCCAGAAACTTGGGACCCGAAGCAGGTATTTACGCCCGCATCCGGATCGATGCCAATAGTTGGGTTCAGGCCGGACCTGAATGGCGAAGAAGCCAGAAAATACGGTGTTCGGACAACACCCGCAGTCGTGCTCGTTCCCGAAAATGGAAATGCAAGAATTATCAACAATACGCATAGCTTAATTAGCGAATTATCAATGGTTTTAAGGTAATAACTCATGAACCAGAACCTAAAATTTATCTTAGCTTTTATTGCAGGTGGCATCGCGCTTAACGCATCAAGCGTATTCTCAAACGCATCGAACCCAAATGATGTTCTTGCAGATGCGATCGCCAGCGCAATGGACAAAGTAGACCGAAATTCTCAAGAGCGTGAGAATGCAGCGATTGATAAGCTACCGAATATTCTCGATTGCCAGAATATGGAATGGATGAAGAACTGCACTGAAATGAACAGAGCAGCAAAAAAAAACCCTTCTGCCCCCATGCGCTTCGTGAATAAAACTGGCCTTGAGTTTAATTTCTCACCAGGAACACCTAGCGCCATGATACGGCTTCAGCTGGAGCAGAGCCCTGAAGCTGCGAAAGACTACCTTATGTATATGGACAAAACCTGGGGTGAGTATACGAAGTCGGCAGAGCTTTACAAAATGGCAACATGGCAGGCTGGCGAACTCCAGAATATGAAAGGACTTGATGCCGCTAAAGAGAAAGCCACCGCTGTCAAATACATCAACACAGATCAGATCAGCATGTCGGTATTCGTTGAATCGACATGCCCAGTTTGTGAGCGGCAACTTGATATTCTTTCCAAGCTACAAGAAAAGTACCCAAAATTAAAAATTAAAATTTTCCAACTCGACAGCGATAAAGAAGCATTCATAAAACATGTCACAAATCGTGGGTTGACCGGGCGCATTGTCTCTACCGACGAGCGTGCAAAACTTGAAAAACTCGGCATCACAGCCTGGCCTATTTCTTGGGTTGACAATTCAACCAAATCCGCACGAGCCACGCTAGTTGGTAATAAAACCCTGAGCCAGCTCGAAGATCGGTTACAGGCAATGACATACATTCAAGCCGCAAGCAAGGAATCTGACAAATGAAGTATAAAAACCTCACTAGTTTTCTTGCGGCAGCATTGATTGCGGCGTCCACTTCCGCTTTCGCCAACTATGGATACAACGATGAACCTCAGGCCCCCACATCTGATGATACTCCGTGGAATTTGCGGATGCAGGATGTCAATGGTCTGTTCGGAACCAGGATCAACGGCAGCGCTGTGAACGACGCTAAAGCTGGTGTTGGCTATAGCAGTGACACATTTACACCATTTCAAAATAATCAAACAAAACTTGTTGGCGCATATGGCTCTACAGAAGTTGGGATTGGCTGCAATGGCTTAAATCTGGGCGGGGTACTTGACGGTCAGATGGGTCAATATTCCGGCATGATCGAGCAGTTTATTCAACAAGCCCCAACACTGGCCATCATGTACCTTGCGTACAGCCAGCCAACAGTAAAATCAGTGATTGACCAGATGAACAACGTTGGGCAGTTTGGCCTGGACATGTCCAACATGACTTGCAGCGGGGTCCGCCAGAAAGCGGATCTAGCGTATGAACAGAAGAAACAAGAACTTGCTGAGGCCGACTGTACTGCTGATGCCGGGTACAAAAGTACTGATTGTATGACCGGCGAAGGCATCACACACTCTCTGGTTAAAAAAGCCAGCGAGATGAAATCGATGGCTAGTGATCGCGCTAAGAGCTTAATGGGTACTGTATCAAGTGCATCAGGCGGGCTCGTTGGAGTCAAGAGCGGCGGATCGGGTTCTGGATCAAGCGCTGGCTCTGGTTCTGGTTCTGGTTCTGGTTCTGGAACAGGGTCCGTTTCCGGTTCGAGTGGTAATGCTGGAAAAATCACAAGTAAGTCTTGCAGCAATGCAGATACCGAAGGGTCCCGTGCACTCGTATTGGCTGCGTCAGAACTGGGCTGCGATGATATTAAGAAATACGCCGGGCTGATTCCGTCATACAGCTCGCAAGATGGCGCAACTACAGTAGAGCCTCGAACCACTAATCTTGAAGCGCTATCAAAAGAAATGACTACGGGTTACATGGAAACATATCATGGCATCTACAGCGCTGACCGCAAAACCTTTCAACAAAGCAAAGAGTTCAAAGATCTAGTCAATAAAGCTGATATTGTTGTTACTGACGCTGAATACACGCTTATGCGAGGACTTGCGAAAAACAATCCAGCATTATTTGCATCGACTCAAAGAAATCTGGCGACCCTCGCTATGATGAAGGAACTTGACGGTGTAATTTCTAAAATTGAGATTGGTGTATCTACTGGCGTCGCAAACCAAGCTGACGGGCAACTGCTCAGTCCTGACAATGTCGCCAGGACCAACCTATCAGTTGACGGCCTGCGTAAAGAATATAACGCCTTAAAATCGAAGATTGAGCACGATAAAGAACGTAATCAATTTTTGCAGTCTACTGTAGAGGCAATCAAATAATGACTACCAGTGCCGATTCAACTGTAGACGTTGAAACTGGTATTGCCAATTACGACTTCCTAAAGCTCGTAGATGGCTACTTTCTCGACATTGTCAGCCATTACGTCAACATCTGGCAGGCGTATCACCAGGTCTTTACAAAGGCAGCTTTGGATCTGGTCATGATTGGCGGTATTGCATGGGTTGGTGTATTGGCTCTAAAGTCACCCGTTGATAAGCTTAGAACCGCCGCTGGTGCAATGGTAATCGTTATTTTAACGGGCATGCTTTTACAACCAGGCAACTACAAAGTCGGGCCCAACCAGAGCGAGGTTGGCTTAGCTGCAGGAGCTGGCTATTCATTGTCGATTATTGGGAACGTTTATGCATTATTCAAAAGCGCCTTAGATAGCGTCAATAAAGAAGGCGCTAACGAACTAGCGTTCAATAATGCCTACCACGTGACTAATGAGGGTACAGTCGCACGATACGCGGGTAGTCCACTCGCAACAATGATGAACGACTATATTACTCATTGCCAGAGCGCCGTTGAGCAATCGGCAGGCATGACAGAGGAGACTAGAAAAACTGGGTGGGCAGTCGGCCTATTTGGGTCATCGGGTATTGGTCAAGCAGAAGCACAATTTACAATGAGCAAGGAAATGCTCGAGGCCATTAAAAATAAGGACAAAGACCTGACTAAATACATGTCCAGCTCTGTACCCTTTACAATGTATGACGAGAACATGACGGTGGCCAATTCTGAAAATAAAATTCAGGATGGAATCGCAAAAGGGATTGCAATGTTAAACAGCATCCCCGACACCGCCAATCCTTACTTTAGCGGACAATTTCCAGCTGGAGGGTATCAATTACCATCCCAATCCTACTGGGAAACTGCATTAAAAGGTAAAGGCTCTGGCCCCGAACTTGAAAATGCTGTTTCTGGACCTTTCGGATCTGAATACCAAAATTCCGCATATGGACAGGACGGCGGCTCACCTTTACCAGAAGATCAAAAAAATGCTTTTTACCCTAAGAGCTGTGCGCAAATGTATTTGTTAGTCGCAAAAGGCGTTGCGAATTACAATGCCGCAGCAGCAGCGGTAGGTTTAGGTGGGCAAAAAACAGCCTTAATGCGTGATGGTATGTCAGCTCAAACTATGCTGATACAGCAAATTAATGCAAAAATCGCCCAGGACAAACTAAAAAATACTAGCCTCCAGAATATGAAACCGTATGCCAATCAACTCTACCCAGGGCAAGAAACACCGTCCCTGTTATCGGCAGTAGCGGATAGCACCATGACTGGAATGCAGGATATTGGTATGAAATTCAGAGAATGGATGCTGAAATTCAAAATCCCGGCCATGATTAACGGCTGCGCAATGTTAGCTGGGATGCTTATAGTCCTATTCCCCATCATTTGTATATTCGCCGTTTTTATCTCTCCCAACATTCTAATTAGCTATGTCAAACTTCTGGTTTTTGCTTTCACAATACCCTTCATAAATGATATGTGTCTTACTATGGCATCATCTCTTTTAGCCATGAATGGTGAGCTTATGGAGGGTTACAATGCCGGAAACTACACTGAAAACTGGGCATTGCTCATTTCTGCGGGTTCTGCCCAGTACATTATCTTTATTGCTCTCACGGCCGTTGAAATAATCATCGCAAAAATGCTCATATGGGATGACGTAAAGGGCCTATCCGGCTTCAACCCAGGCGGTGCGGCTACAGGTATGGCAGCAACTGGCCTTGCCATCTCTGGAGCTGTCCTTAAGGCCGCCAGCATGGTGGCCGGCGGTGGGAAATTGTTAGCGAAGGGTGGATCTGCAATCGCAGGCAGTGCAGCTGCAGGCGGAAAAATTTCGGGGGGTGGAAATTCTATTGCCTCGATAACCAATGCGTACGGACAAATGTCAGCCAAATATTCTGTCCCGAACGCCTCTTCCGGATCACGAAACAGCATTGGCCTCAATCCGGTCAAATCAGCGCCTAAGCCTTCAACCAATAACAGTGGTGGATCTTCTGGAGGTGGATCTTCTATTGGCGGTGGCGGTGGCGGTCAGAATAGTGGGCATTCAAATCAAAATGCAGGTAGTAACACCGGCCGGGCGCCCTCTTCCTCCGGTGGATCAACTCCGGGACGAACCCAACCAAATAACAGTGGGCAGACGCCACCAACCAGCGCTGGAAAATATCCGAACCACCCAAAACCACCTCCTCCTAATGGGCCGAAAAAACCCTAAGCAGAAATAACCCGTCGATTGACGGGTTTTTTCTTTCTGATTCTGGGTACTGAACGGTAGGATCTCAAGCGCAGGAGCTGCAAAGATGGACAAACCAACCCTGCGTTCTTCTTTTTTGATTTTTGTTCTTGGAATCCGGGCATTGGCCGTTATACGGATTAACGTCCTCTGATTGGAGATGAATGATGAAGAAATTTTTTGTTGCCACCGTTATCGCTCTCGCACTCTATGGTTGCGGCGATGATAAACAAGAATTACCGGTGATTGGCGGGGACGTAAGCGGGTCGCCAGCGTTTCGTCTGCCTGGCTCAGTTTTCCGGTTGGATTTCAGAACAAACGATAATGCAGCGACAAAACGTGAATGGTTTTTCCAACGAACCACATGGAAACCACGCGGGTGGTCGATTTGGGTTGCTTCAAACGTCTACTCCGATGCCCGAGCGCCAAAAGGTGACTTGGCATTTCTGAACAAAGGGTTCACTAGAGCAGCTACCGCCGCCCAGCGAGCTAAGGAGCAAACTCAGTTTCTTGCACAGATCAGTAAGTTCGTTCGTGACAACAAGGTGCCACTTGAAATCAACTACCTTGGCTACGACAGTCTGCCCGACTCGCTCATAAACCGGGATGACAACTCGAACGGTAATTGGCTGTCGTTCAACAATGAACCTTGCGAGAAAGCATTCCGGCTCTGCATCGACAACTACATGGTGTCCCCTGCTGCTCGGTACTCAGGAACCGATCGTCTCTCGTACAAGGATTGGATCGCACCATTCTTGCCCCAGGGCAATAGTGATCACGCAACCATTCAAAAGTATGTGATCGACCACATGGGAGGTAGCACGGACGAAGCAAGTCCGTTCTATGACTATTGGCCGACCATGGTTTTCCTGGTTAACGGTGATGGAAAAGTAGTCCGAGCCTGGTTACCACAGAAAAATGATACCGCTACTGCCCGTCAGGTAGAGGCGGCAATCGTCACTGATATGGGTGGACCATACAAGGATCTTGAAATTGCAGACAACAGGCATTCTGCTGGGCTTCCAAGCGCCGGCTACTACGGCAAGTACTACATCGAAACAGGCGTCGATCGCGTGCTAGAAACCTTCAAATTAATCGTCGATAAGAAGTAGTCATGATTGGTGAACTGTTTTTTTCATCCAACGGGTCCTCTCATCCTGCTTACGTGCTCGATTGCCTTGGCAACTTGGTGCGTTGCAGCGGTGAGGGTGCCAGCGAGGCTCTGATTCCTTTCTCAGTGGAGCTCGTGTCATTGGCCGCGGACCTGAAAAACCCGTACCCATGGACCATCACAATTGAGGAGGTAGTATCGCGCATTGAATTTGTGGCAGAAGCCTTACCCCAAATTTCTTCGGTGTATCCTGGCCGCAAATTGCAGCAAGCGGAGCATCCATTCATGAGCCCGGGCGCACTAAAGGAAGAGCTGAAACTTATCGATGAGGCTATCAGCATTTTCCCGAACCTCCCCGCAGAACAGGCCGCTCTTCTCCGCGACAAGCTGGGGGAAAATGGCGTCTTTGAGATTCCGTACTGTTCGACGTTCAACGCCCACATCCATGAAGCTGTAGGCGACGGGATTTTCGTTCCACCAATTTCGTATGTCTCTGCAGGCTGGATGTCACACATGAAGGTCTACCGCAAGGCGTTGATTCGATCTGCCTAGGTTACTCACTCATTTCTGTGCCACTAGCGGTGCCGGTTCGTTTTCATAAGAAATTATGCCAACACCAGAAACCGGTAATCCAGGATCACGATTTGTGCATTGGCGATTCAGCATGGAGATTTCAGAATGGGCAAGCAGGAAGTCATCACTGCCGTGGCTGAACACATCGTTCTGCTGGCGATGAAGCAATCCAGCACCACAATGTGCTTTCGCTTCACGCCGAAGACTGGTGAGGTTGAAGAAATCTTGGAAGCCCCCCAACTGCCGTTTGCAACGGTAATGGGCTGCGCGAATGAGCTGAATGCGTTGCTACAAAGCTTTGGAGACTGGGAGGGAGTGTTTAAAATCGGAGTCCTCCCGGACCAAGGACTCCTAGATTTTTGGATTTACTAGCGGGTGGATTCGGCCACCCGGCTAGAATTGCATCGGTGGTATTTCAGCTAGCGGATCGATGCGCACTTTTTCCTCTGGCGCCGGCGCAAGCTTTGAATCCTCCTGAAGCGGATCAACCTTCGGTGACTCAACCTTAGGTTCCGTTGATGGCGACGCTCCAATCTCAACTTTCTCTGCAGGTTCAGCTGCAACAACCTTGGTCTCAGACCCACTGCCAGGCAGCACTCCAAGTTGCCGCTCATGCATCCTCGTCACAGCCGCATTCACGCCTTCCGGGTCCTCAGCTTTGATCATCTGATGGCGATTGAACAAATTACAAAAAATCTGCCCTTTCGACCCCAGACCAATCGAGCGATACAACCGATACAGGTTTGGATGTCTATCCTCGCGGATTGTGAATTTCATCCTCGTTCGTTCCAGCAACTCATCAGACGGAGGCTCATAGTCCGACATGCTAAGTGGCCAGGTTGGCAAACATGCTTCAGATATTGAAAGCACCAGTTGGTTGCCTGCTTTGCGGTGATGCAAATGCAGTACCGCTAGCAATGCATCATGGTGCCCAGGAACAAGGAACTCCCGGAGCTCGATTTTCCTCGGCTTATCCGCGGGCATGCTGCACCACCGCATGCGCTTTGAAGAATTGCGTTACGTAGAACCGGTACAACCCACGCACGATTGAAAGCTCTGGGTCTTTTGCGCGGAGAATTTTCGTTTTGATGTGCTTCTTGAGAAGGTCTGTGCCCAAGATTACTGATCCGCCGCCGGCGCAGATCACAGCTCTCAGAAAGTCAGTGCTTCCCCATTGTTCCTTGATGCAACGCGGTAACACTTCATCTGCAAATTTTGCCCGGGCCGGCAAGCTAATTTCCTCGAGAGGAATCTCTTCTCCCCGCCAAGGAATGCTGCCAGCACGCATCCATTTATCCATAGTGAATACTGTGGTCTGCGAGTCCAACCGGAAGTCTTTGGGAAGCCTCGACTTTGGGGACTTGATCAGTTCATTCAGCGCGTCTGGGGTGGCCAACTGTGTGAACAGGTTTTTGTGGATGTTCGATACACCATGGGACTCGCCATAGCGATGGTCCGCCACTTTGCCATCCTCAAACTGACCGAGATCGGTGGTGCCATGGCCAATATCCAGAATCCCAATTTTGCCGCGTAAGACAAAGTCAGGCTCGATCGGATTTCCATTTTCATCAAGCAGGTTAGGGTCGAACCAGGGAGCTGCATATTGCGGCATGATTTGGATCTTGCTTGGGTTGAACCCTTCATCGATAGCCCACTGTTTGAGTCGATTGGAGAACTCCTCGCGGTGGTTGTTGAAAAACTCCGTCGGCAAGCCAGTCACAATCACAGGGTTCTTGACGTCCACTTCTCTGAGTACTTTAAGGAAAAGCACTCGAATTTCGTTCGACTTATAGAAGCTGGAATCCGTACTTCTAACGAGCGCACCTGATTCGCGGCAGTCTTCACCCACGTAATACGAACTGCCGTCTTTCAGTTTAAAGGCCTCTCGTACAAAGCCACTGCCCAGCCCTTGCCCGCCTTTTGCCGCTGCGACGAGTGAGGAGAAACTTCCACTTTTTCCGTTACCAGCCTGGTAGCTGGTCACCCCATTGCCAAGATCAATGGCAATCAACTGCTCGATCTTATCGGACATCTTCCTTCTAACCCCATTCAAAGCAGCGCTTGGAGGAAAGCTCGGTGTGCCTCCCATTCGTCCATAGCATCTGCGATTTTTTTTTGCAGCCGGAGTATCCCAGCTGAATGTTTACCAAGTTTGCAGTGCGAGATCAGTTCTGATGTGATCTGTGCATTGGGCTTTCTCATTCTCTGTTCAGCCCGACGCGATTCTACCTCAGCCTTCGTTGGCTCACGATCTAGTAGCCGCCTCAAATCAGCAGCAACCCTCGTTGTGGCCATCAGCAGTTTGTAGGACTGCACGTCACGGCTATTCCTCTTTCCGGTCCTACGATCAAAGAACGTGACAACACGAAACTTGGGTGCCGACGGCGCAAGCAGATCAGAACCATGCACATCCCTTCGGCAGATGATCGAGTGGAATCTTACTGGCTGGCGTGCCTCATTGAACTCGAAAGTGAGGGCATTTAATTCCGCGTCGATGTCGAGAAACCGTTCGACAACCCCTGCCACCCGTTTACCAGCGCTTTCACACGTCAGGCAAACACCCTCAATCCAATTGAGTAGGCCAGAGCGAACCCCACCGTTGTTTAAGATTGAAGGTTGGTTGCCGGCGCTACCCCAGCGAGCTGCGAGGTCCGCTTGGACCAAAAACTTATCCAACCCTTTGGAAAAGTGGGCAGCCTTTCTCTTCCCCATTGAAGGAGCCAACAACTCAACACGAGTTGAATGCTCGCGTAGGGAAACCATTCTTTGAGTGCGCGGTGTTTTACTTCGATCATCAATGCAAAGAAGCACCTCAATCGAACGGACCTTCGTCACGTTGCTATGCGGACGCCAGCGCCAGACGATGGTGTGGATTTCGCCGGCATGATTCGCTGGGAACATTTCGAGCTGAGCAAGAAGAGCAACCGCCGACTTCAACAGTTTCTCGTGGGCGAAAGTGATCTGATCGACCAACTCGTGAAGCATGGCGTGCCTAGTTGCGATAGCAGATTTGAGTTTGTCGACAAAGGGACCCACATGGTCCAGGTCACGAATATTCCGGCGCATAGTTGCAATTTCATCCTAAAAACATGGCTTTTCGTTGCTTTGGTAGCAAACGGGTACTGCTAGGCCACTTAGCGCCACGACCAGCCCCTACTCCCCACAACTATCCCTCTACTTACCCCATGCCGCCCCATCCTTCCCTTTTGACCACCTCATAAACCCCCATCCCCTTTCCAGGCGCACCTTGAGCAGCGCCGCCATAAACCCTGTATTAACACCATTTCTCCACGTAAATCCCCGTAACTACCCAATTATCCCTATCACCCCCTTTCGTGCACCTCAAAACACCCCCTAGAATTTCAAATGGATCATCACGGCGCCTTTTGGGTGCAAACATCGCAGGTCTGCTACATAATCGACAAAAAAGGAGGCGCTAATAAACCTGCCCCACGATGGTTGCGCTGTACCTGTGAAACGCTAAATCCCCGTCTAATGTAATAATGAGATAACCGATTGGATTTCTTGAGTTTATTGACCTTCGATAATTTGTCGTAGTCCCGGAAGTAATTCTGAGAAATCAACGTAAGTAGTCGTGGAAATCCGAAGATGCGTCCCTCGTTTTTATGACGATCCTCGACGCACTCCCCCACCTTTTCTCCAACAAGGACTGCCCAGCTTGAAGACATTCACAATCACTCAGGCTGCTGTGTACTTGATGATCTCCAGGCATACGCTTGGCCGCATGGCGGAAGATGGAAGACTTCCAGCTGATTCGCTGTCTGGCTCTGGTAGAAAGCTCTGGAACAAATCGACGCTTGATAGCTACCGACTTGGCAGTTCACGAACGGGATCTGTAGCGCTGGTTGATTGTCCGATGCTTCCGGAAATGGCCGTCACCGTTCTGCCCGGGCAAACACTGCTGGGGTACCGGTGTGTCGTATCACCACTGTCCTCAGCCAATCGTGCTGAAGCCCTCGCTGAACTCGCAGCATTCCTTGTGGCGAAGAAACCAGCTGCGCTGGCACTGCCTTCAAAAAATCATGCCGCCCATGCCGTGCAAACCGTGATCGACATTTGTGGCAATTCAGGTATCGCTGTGCTTCTGCTGCCTTAAGGTCCTGTCCAACACAACGCCCCAACGCCTCTGATTGATGCCCCGCGAGCCCTGCCCTGGGCCTTCCTCTATTGCTGCAAAAGGGCGACACCAGCTGAACGCGTGTGTGTGTTCCAAACCATCACACTCCAGGAACCCATCCCGATGCCAACAGAAGCCGGACTGGTTCATTCAGGCAGACATCACTCAGCAATACACTCACGACCTGCTTTGCTAAATCTGAGGTCCGGCATCCAGAAGGCTTAACAACCTATTTGGATGAGTGGCGGTATCACGGGGCAGCATCGGGGATGGCTGCAGACGTAAGGATGGATCGGGTTGGCGGGGGCTGCTGTTGCCATTTCGCACAGTGAGAAACATGCCGACCTGGCCAAATGATCGAGGAGGATTAACCCGCAACCCAAACCGAGGACTTGCGAGAAGTGCTTAAGCGCCAAACTCCCGCGTGCTTAGTATCGACCAGGGTGACGCCGTGCTCACCACCTTCAACATATGGCCAGCCCAGCCCCAGCCAATTGGACGACACCAGTAGGTTGACCATCATCATTTCGCGTGTCTTGGACTTCACCAGGCCAATACCCTCGCGCCGAGGCCGAGCTGGAGAATTGATGGCGTTGCAGGAAAAGGTTGCTGCGCAGTCTTGCCTTCTTTTTCAATCGGTCCCTGGGAACATCCCGCAGGTGCAGCCGATTCAATAGATCCCTGGCCAACCCCACTTACCGACCTTCCCCTCCAGCACAGCGCTGATCGCCGGCAGGCTTGATCGCAAGACTGTCGCTCAATGCGTCTGGCAGAAACCCACACGCTGGGACTGGCGCTGACAGGCCTAGCGGGTCCTGGCTGACACCATGCACCTGCAGCTCGCCGTTGTCAGTCGATCGACCGTTAGTGCGCTTCACACGCTGATCAGCAGTCAGCTGACGTTGCTTCGTTCAGCAGCGGCCTACATCAGGCTGTGGGCTTCAGGCATGTGGCGCTGGCCAGTGAAACGAACTGGCGATGTGCTGCTATACCGTATGAACCTCTTGCATGCTTTCAAACCGGAATTGATCACCATGAGCAGCCCAATCGTTCATTCGGCTATCACCATTTGCTCGCTCGCATTGGCTGCCTTCGTCATACCCGTGCAAGCTGAATCGGGCCAAGGTTGGAGCAAGCAGACGCTGGATGATTGGCGAACGCTTTCACAGGGCTCTCGCTTCATTCCATTCTCCTGGGCAGTCGCCTTGGAAAAGCCGTCATCGACGGAGAGGTTTTTTACTAAAGACAACATCGAGAGTTACGGCTATATCCCGGTCACGCTGCGGTTTCAAGGTAAGGCATTTGACATGCCATTGGGCTTCATTCCGGACGTTGCCGTCGAAAAAGGACTCAGGCTAACAAAATTGCATTGGTATGACGGCCAAGACCAGAGTGAGCCTTGGCTGGGGTTGAACTGCTCCGCCTGCCACACGACTCATGTGACTTACCAAGGCAAATCCATGCGAGTGGAGGGGGGCCCAACCAACGGCGATTTCCAGCGAATTTTCGAAGACCTCAACAAGGCATTGCAGGAGACGGCCAGAGACCGCAGCAAATTAGAACGTTTTTCGAATGCGGTATTGGGAGCTAACCCTTCTAAAAAAGATGCGGAAATGATGAGCACGGCGCTTGAGACTTTAAATACCTTCTACGCCCAAAGCGCTGCACTCAATGAAACAACACTTCGCTATGGGCCTGGCCGCCTCGATGCAGTGGGCCACATTCTCAACAAAGTGAGCCAAATTAACGGAGCAGCCGTCGCGACGCCGAATCCTTCGGATGCGCCCGTGAGTTACCCCTTTCTCTGGAACGTGCCCCAGCACGACAAGGTGCAATGGAACGGTATTGCTGGGACCGACCGTTTGTGGGCTGTGCGTGGAAACGGACTGGATATAGGCGCGCTGGGGCGAAATACCGGTGAGGTCATCGGAGTCTTTGCCGATGTTTGGCCAGTCAGCAATCCAGGTGTACTGGAAGGCTATAAGTCCAGCGTCAAGACCAAGAATCTTGAGACAATGGAGCACGCACTCGAATCATTAAACGCGCCTGCCTGGCCGTTCGAGGTAACCGAATCAAAACCTATTCAGAAGCCCGACGGTACTGTCGAGACGGGAAGTAGCCTGTATCAGAAGCACTGTTTAGCATGCCACGCGCTTCTGCCACGAACTGATCGCGAGACCCCGATTAAGGCGGTAATGATACCGATTGCCAAAACTGAAACCGTAGACATGCTGCAGCCCGAAAAGTCCACAACGTCAACGGACCCGTGGATGGCCTGCAATGCCTTTCAGTTCACCACTGACGCTGGCGTACTAAAGGGCATGAAGAATGTGCGGGGAAAAGGCGTGATACAAAGCAACGATCATGTCGCCAATATGCTCGCAGTCACGGTTAAAGAAACCTTGATCGGGAAAAAATATGACGTTGCCGCACTCGCGTTTAACGGTTTTCTGGGTATCGAAACCCGTCCAGAAAGAGTACCGGGCGTTGGTGTCCTCTTCACACCTCAAGATGCCAAGGATTTGCGCAAGTACGAATGTTACAGAGAATCCGCCGACATACTCGCCTACAAGGCACGCCCATTGAATGGCATCTGGGCCACTGCTCCATTCCTCCACAACGGCTCCGTACCTACGCTGTACGATCTCCTGCTGCCCCCTCATGAGCGTCCCAAAACGTTCTTCACAGGTACTCACGAATACAACCCTGAGCGAGCTGGCTTCCGCACCGAGCAACGCCCGGACAACACATTCCAGTTCGATACAACACTCAATGGAAACAGTAATGAAGGGCATGACTATGGCGCGGGGTCGCTCACGTCACCAGAGCGCAAGTTGCTCCTGGATTACCTGAAAACCCTGTGAGGGAATCACATGCACCGGGCAATGGACAGGATGAATTGAAATTCTGGCTAGCATGACCTGCATAAACACCCGACCCAACGGGGAGCCATAGCGAGCGTGGAAGGTAAGAGCTCCCTGGATCACACCAGCCAGACATCAGTGAATTGCAATAGAGGTACTGACGCCTCGAGTTGCGGGATCTAAATGCAAGAGCGATCTGCTGGCCGCTCTGCTTGCATATTGCGAAATTAGCGACTCGACCATGGTGACACCAACGCCGGCTTCGCTATTCATGTGAGCAGCGATCATGGTGAGATCTGCGCGCTGCAGATGGTCTACCCAAATTACCGACGCTTCGACCTCCCCTTCTTCTGTATAGGAAAGATTTACCAGTGCCGGACTCCCGTCCACCTCTCGTACCGTCCAGGCACGAAGCCGGTTTCGGGTACTCGGTTCGGCGCTACGGGCAATCTTCAGTGCAGTCTCATTTGCATCGTTCAAGCGATTTTCTCCACTACTTGTGTTGAGAACATAACGGCAAGAAAAATATTTTCCATCGCTCGACGGACGGTAGTCGCAGAGTGAAATCCCGACCAACTGGCCATCAATGTGCCACTAATGGCCATTTTGTGGCGTCAAAATCCTTACACTGCAAGGCTTGTAGGCATTTTCGCGTTGAACGCTACTGCACACAGTCTCATCCGCAATGGCGCACATTCCGCAGCAGGTGGCGGATTTCCTTGGAAAAACTGGCCATTTTTTGAGTTGCCTGTCCCATCTTCGCCCCCTAGAATCGCCAACAAATACCTCTGGACAATCTACGGATGGCCAGCGGAACGAAGCAGCAGAGCAAAGCTCGCTGCAAATAGAAGGAGGGGCGGACACTGTCGCGGTGGCCGCAAAAGCAGTTGAAGGTTTCGGCCTCGCTGCGCTTAGGAGCCGGTCTCACGACCGGAGGAGGGAGGCATGCGCCTCATCAGGAGCAATTGGCTGACAGGCCTTACCTGCCATCAGTTCAAAGAACTGAATCCGTGGGACTTCGTCATACACCCTGAGTCGAAAGAGCAGTGGCTGGCCGAGATTCGGCAGCGGCTGTCCATTCGACTTCAGGATGATGAAGTCCTATCGATTCTCTATCCTGGTCTCTTCAGCACCGTTAAAGCGGCGATAAAGAACTACGGCGATAGGCCCGCAGAAAACCGCGGCAACTTCTTGATCGGTTATGCGCTCGAGTACACCCGCAAGTATGGTCTTGCCCTGGTCGTTGACGAGGTTCCTGGCTCCAACAGCTACAACGTGGCTGAACTGGACACCATTGAGCAGACCCCTCGTGCACACGCGCTGCAGCATGAATACATGCAGAACAGTGCGAATTTCAACGAAGGCCTGGACTCCCAACCTCAATTCCTTTCCGACGGCGTCGTGCTCAGCAACGAAGCCCTCCAAATCCGCCATCAAAATATTGAGCAGATTCGCAGGTACTTGACCCCTCGCGAACATCAGATTTTGCGACTTTCGGTTCTTGAACGACAAGAATCCACCGACATCAGCGACATGCTCGGCCTTGGAAAGCGGCAAGTTTGGAAGGTTCGTCGCTCTCTCAATCGGCGGCTTGCAGAAATCGCGATCTCTCAGGGCGCCTGCCCTAAATACATAGCGAGCATCCATCAGAAAGCAATACAGGCAGAAACAGCATGAGCAGTCCTATTTCGGACTTCATCAAGGAGAAGGTTTACCCGAACCTCGACGCTGTGGAGGCGGGACTGCTGAACTCTTTGCATCCGGCCGCCATGTCATCGAACGGCTCGTACAAGCTAGATTGCCCTGCTTGTGGCAAGCGAGAAGCCTTTTACTACCCAACCCGAAGCCACGTTCAATGCAACCGCAAGATTGAATGTCGGGCTAGCACATCAATATGGGATGTGCTCGTAGCAGAGAGCATGACCAACAACGAGATCCTCCATCTCCTTTGTGAAAAAGCTCGAGTCGACTTGCCGGAGAATAAACAACAAAACAATGGAGCACCTGGTGCTACCTCACGCCCTGCGGGTATGAGCCCTGGCAAGGCGATCATGCAGGTCACCCAATACCTAGCAGAGCAGAATCCAAAGGTTCTGTCGGTCTTTCAAGCCGCCCGCGGTTATAGCGACGAGCAGATGAAGACGATGCGCTTCGGCGTTTACACCACCGCTGAGGAGGTGATGAAGCTGCTCGAAGCCCGCGGCATCTCGAAAGAAACCGCAGGCGAGAAAGGCTACGTCGGCTACGACCACAACAACCCTAACAGGCTTTGGAGCGGCATGGTTGGCCGAGTGGTTGGGTATTGGCCACATCCTGATGGTGAAGTGCGTCTCTGGGGACGCCTACCAACAGGTAAAGGCGATAAACAAAACCCTAAATATCGGTTCGCTGACAGCCTGAAAAAGGACATCCCGTATCTCTTTTCCAAACGTCAGCAAACCTTACTCGTGGCCGTTGAGGGGACCATTGATGCCTGGGCTCTCCAGCTCGAGGAGATTTGGGGAGCCGGTATCGGCCAGGCCTCAATCAATAGTGCTCAAGCTGCTTTCTTTGTGACGCAGGGTATCGAAGAAGCGGCCCACTTCATCGACGGTGATGATGCCGGGTACGAAGGTGCACTTTCTTCAATCAGGGCGTGTGAGTCAGTTGGCATCACTCTTGGAATTGTCGCAATGGGCAAGGGTTTGGATGACCCCGATGCCATGCGTCAAAGCGGGAAGGGAAACGAGTTACGCCAGATGATCGCGAATAGGCTGAACGCTGGTGAGTTCTTGGCTCACTACTGTGCCGCCCTCCTCGCTGAATCTCCCCCAAATCTTCGTGGCGTCGCTCGTGTTCGGCACGCCGCAAGTTGCCTCGGACCCGTTTCAGCTCGCCGCTGGGATGACATGAGCCGAAGTCTGGGAATTCACCTCGACCCTCAGGAGCAAGCTGTACGTCTCTTATCAGGCTACATCAATGCTGGCCTATCAATGACCGACAGTTTGTATCAGGTCCAGAAACGTACCGGATTAAACATCCGCTTTGAAGAGATAACTGCAAATGGCTGAGGGTAACGGAAGTTCCCAGCGTGGCCCGCTCGCGGCCTCACTCACGCTGATCTTACTAGCCCTCCTCATTATTTACGTTGGGAAGATCTGCTTGCGTGCACCGGAGTATCGCTACGTTGAGGTTTGCTACCTCCCCCATAAAGTCGCCCATTGGTTTTGGGTTGACGCATGGGGATCAATCGTTCCTGACGACAACGCGAGTTACATCAAGCACTCGCGCGACCTGACCTCATTTTTCATCTCATGCACCCAACAGACTGCCCGTTGGGATTGGCTGAGAACAATTGGCCCTAACCAGTAAGGTACCCCCCATGGCTAATGAAACTAACCAAAACGGCGACAACGTCGAACAATCCGGAATGCCAACACGCATTCTGCGTATTGACGGCGAGCGAACTGGTCGCCTGTTTACGAACGCAATTCGTGTCGGGCGAATTGATAAAAGACTGCGCGAACTGTCGTTGAGCACTAACGCGGATTCGCGTCGACAGTTCCGACTCGGAGACGAAGGCTTTTCCAAGGCAATCGGTGATTTCGAGAATGCCCTCGATCAAATCGAAAAAGATCTCGCGTTCACCAGACGATCGAGCAAAACCACCCCGCAAGGTAATCGCCAGCAGGCCCAGAGCCCCCAAAGCGATCAACGTACGGAACCAAAGAAAACAACTACACAACGGGTAGTCGCAGGGCTCATTCAACTCATTCAACCTAAAGAGCAACCAATACCTCCTGGCGCAGCAGCTACGCCAGTCGCAAAACCAGCCCTTTCGGGAAATCAACAGTCACAACAACCGCAGGCCCAGACGAAGCCTAAGAAGCGGAAAAAGCGCAAAAAACCTACTACGGCCAACCCGCAGGGTCAGGTCGCCGTCGTTGGGGGCCAGAAGCCTGACGGTGCTAAACAACCCGACGCTAAGGGCGGAACTGTGCAACAAGCACCGACTAAAGCGGGGGCTGCAGGTAAAGCCGGCCAGTCGAAAGCTCCGGGAAGTACTCAGAGCGAAGGCCAGCAGCAAAGGCCAGCAGCTGAGAAAACACCCGCAGTGACCCCTGCCCTTTTGTAACGGAGTTGGACAATGAGCAGTTGGAATAATCTGAAAGACGCGGGCCGAATGCTTCCAGCATGGTTTTTCCCATTTCTGATGTCGGTGGGGGTGATCGGCCTGTACGTGCTTGCGCGGTACACCGCCACCGACAAACCACATGAACTCGTGGCATTCGCCTCGCTGACTGCCATTGTCCTCTCGTTGTTGGCCGGTTTTGCCTTCCTTGTCACCGCAATTGTTAAGGCCAAACCCGGTAACGTGCTCACGGCAGTGGGCGAAGGTTTTCACCGCGGACTGACATACGTTTGGGTTTGTTCCGCCACCAGCTTGTTTATGTATGTCTGCGCATCGCCAGCCTATCGCCTCGTATCGGAAAACATCTACAACAGCCTGACTGTTGTTGTGGTGGCTGCTGTGCTGGGCGTAGCCTACTGGGCCTCGGGCATCCGCATCAAACCGGAACCCATGGTTGATACCATTACCGGGCTTCCAAGCACCGCACTCGCACCGCCGAAAGACTTCGCGCCGTCGGTAGAACAAAGGCCGGCTTTTCAGGTGACCATGGCCGACCAAACGCGTCTGCTCATCCATCTGGCCGGGCGCATCGTTGCTTACCAGGGCAGCAACTGCATCATCTCAGGCAGCTTCAGCGCTTATCTGGATCTAAACGCCCGCACAGGCAAGATCTTCAGCGACATGAATCTGCTCTCTACCAAGGAGATGATCTACTGGCGGCTGCACATGCTCATGATGGGGACAGCTGCCGAGCAGGTCATTCGTGGCACGAGTTCTGACGCAGCCTTTGACGACTTGCAGAACTTTGATGACTTGGCTGTTCAGTACCTGGCGCTCACAGGTAAAGGATCATTCTTCAGACCGGTATCTGAAGTTGAAGCCACCATGAAAGCCAACCGTTTGATGATGATCCGCCAAAGCGTGCTGTCGCGCTGCGCTGCCGCGGCCACGCAAAACAAGTCTCTGATCCTAGACCTGATTCGGCTGATGCGCGGTCGGACTACCCTGCTGTTCGAGGACATCAAGCACATCATCGATCGCGTTGAATTGCCAAGTGACTTCCCCCGTGCTGAGTTCGACACCAACGAAGTAATGGAACGTGCACTACTGCAACTCACCCACGAAGCCCCCGAAACCTTTGACGCAGAAAGTCTGGAGCCGATCCATTTAGCCCCCGAGGCCCCAACAATCCCATCGAATGTGTCTCAATTCCGGCACCAATCGACTCAAGCCTCACTCAAAGCCTAAACCTCGGAAATGAAAAAAGCCCTGCGATGATGCAGGGCTTTTTTTGTTTCCAAGGATTGGTCACCGACCAGCAATGACCACTTGATCCCGGCCGTTGTGCTTTGCCAGGTACATCGCTTCATCAGCAGCCTTGATGCTGTCGGATATCTTGCCATCCAGAATCGCAATCCCTGCGCTAAACGTGCAGCTAAAGGCGTTGTCCGGAACGCTAGATTCCCCCGGTTCAGAATTGAATCGAACAGATGAAAACAAATCCCGAAGACGGTCGATGACCACCTTCGCCGCATCAAGATCAGCTCCTGCCATGACGACCGCGAACTCCTCGCCACCCAACCGTCCAACATAATCCGTCGACCTCAATGAATCACTGAGGATTTCAGCCAGGGCCACGAGGACTTTGTCACCGACCTGGTGCCCGTAGGTGTCGTTGACCAGCTTGAAGTGATCGATGTCGATCATGACAATGGAACTTGCTTGCGCCCCGCCCTTCGCCGTCACCCTGCCGGCCGACGCCATAAATTGGCCGTGGTTCAGAAGTCCAGTCAGGGGATCACGCCGCATCCTGGTCTCGTAACTCTTCGATCGCGAGATAAGGGATTTGAGTGCCTTGATGAAGGCCCCACGCTGAACCGGCTTCTGGACAAACCCATCAGCCCCCTTGGCCAGCGCCATAAGCTGGGTCTCGGCATCGTCCTCGCTGCTGAGAAATATAATCGGCATCGTTGCTTCCCGATCTTGGCGAATGATGCTCGCTACCTGATCCCCATTGGCCCCTGGCATATGGAAATCCGTGACCACAAGGTCAGGCCGGAACTCCTCAATGGCATCAAGCACCTCCCTTGGGTGCTGAATCTGCTTCACCTCAAGACCTTCTTCGCGCATGTACATGCACGCTCGATAACCGTCGGTGCGGGAGTCATCGAGCAACAGCACTTTGAAGCCATTCAATTGAGAGTCTTTGGCGCGACTACGCACCAGACTGCGCAAAACCTTGAGATCGGCTTCGGGTCCGAACAGCGTCACCGGACCGAACGCCGTGGCTTGCATACGCTGCTCAAAGGTGAGATCGACATCCGTTGCGAGGATTACAAGCAGGTCCGAGTCGTGATGGGTGGCCAGGACGGTTAACGCATCCACACCGGCCGGGTCGTCGAGCACACCATTTCCAACCAACAACAGGCCAGTGCGTGGAATTCGTCCCTCAAGATCGGATGCGAAGCCAAGGCTCGCATTCGGGTCCATTGTGAGGACTTTAATACCCATTGAGCCCAAGCCTTCGGCCACGAACTCTGCACGTTTCCCGTATCCGGAAAGGTAAATGACAGCTGGGCCATGATCACCGGCGCGGGCATCGCTTGCCCGCCGGCTTGCTTCCTGGAGCCTGTCCATTTGTTGATCGATACCTTCTAGGTCATGAGTTGAAAATGATTGCGTGCGCCGGACCATCAAAATCAAGTCTGTCAGCACTGCGACAAAATCCTGATCTCGGATCTGGCTTACGTCACGCCATGCCTTGAACACAACGGTGCGAAAGGCCTCGAACGTGAAGTGGTTTGGCCGCGGCAAGACCTGGAATCGCCAGGTGGTCTGCAGGGCCATGTTTAAGGGTGAATGATTCATGCAAGGAGCCTCCACCTTAATAGTGGCTACTGAGTGACTCTTTTTTTGCCATCTGGAGGCCAAAACTGAAAATAAACCTGGTCCTTGGGTACCAACCAAGCAAAAACGGGCTGTTCAGACGGTGATGGTTGCTGGTGGTGGCACGGCCGGGATGAGGGGAAATTGGTGTGGGACAAAAAAGGAGACCTCTCTTGCAGGCGATCAACTCTGCTGCACTCACCAACATCGCGGCTCTCATTCACGCCCGAACGGTCAATCTGGACATCAAAGCAGGTTTGGATTTTTGCGAATCCGTCCACCGCCGGCAGGTGCCAGGCGAGTACGTGTCACAGGTAGACGAAATCATCAAGGCGATCGCCGCGGGATGGTTCGAAATTCCGCGCGGCGTCGACCTCACCTTCAGCAAGGACCAATATGGCCGCCTGAGGCAAATGGCGTCACGCGCTCCCTGGGTGATCGAAATCCAATCTGAAGCGTTGGCCTTTGAAGAATTCCGGTTCAATTTCAGGCCCAAAGGTGGGAAATCATTTGGGGTCAAATCAATCCCTGACATGGCAGAGGAAGCGGCAGTTGTTGGCAACAGGCTCAGCCGTCTGCCTTTGGAACACGCCGCCGGAGAAATCACTGTCGAACTTTGGCTCCAGATCCTGCAAGACACGCAGGCCCGGGCCCAGCAAATTCGCTTGCAGATCGAATGCCTATCCTTGGAATGGATGTGGAATCCGCATTTCACGCTGACACAGCAGGTCGCGCGGCTTCGACAGTTCGACTGCATGCACCTCTTGGCCGAGTACATCTCAGAGACCCGCAACCGCCATTTGGATCGGTTTGAAGGCAAACTCCTGGATACCGTCAAACACCGCAACCTCCCCGTCACGGAATATGAGATGCAACTCGCCATTGAGCTCAAGCGCAGACACGATGAGGCCCGCGCCACATGGCTGAAGAATTTCGCACTCATTAAACGCTTGGCGGCAATCCTGGACGGGGTTACCACTTACCACCATGCGACCTTGAGCCGCCGCCTCAAGCAGGAATCGAAGGGCGAATTTCGCCTACAGCGTTCGCCTATGAATGGCGCCCTAGCGATCGAGATTCGATACCAATATGAGGTTGGCCATACCTACAAATTCGAGACACCTTTCCTACTGGTGAACTACTGCCTGGCGCTGGCAGATGAACTCGAAGGCGTTGAGCCCGAATTTGAACGCTACCTTGAGGCCAGCGATCGCGCACACGCTCGCGTCAAGGATCTGGAGACTGCAGAGTCAGATGGCCAGAGACACCCGGCAACGCGCCGCCCGGACGATATCGAGGGAGCAGCAGCCTGAAGGTGGTCAAGTTCAACGTAGGTCCCCTGCCCTTCCTTGCGACGCTTCTCCCCGGATATGTGCCGCCTACGTCGGTTCGCGTTCAAGGCCCAAGGTCGGATTTCTTGGTGGGCCAGCCCTCAAAGACCAAACCATCAACGGCGACCGCGTAGGGTTTGAATTCAGGTCCGGTCCTCGGGTTTCAACTACGCATGGGACTCAGGAGCTGTCCACGGTTTTGAAGACCCACCTCGTTGATTCCCCATCTCAAACCGCGAAACGTAATTCCTTACCGGCTTCTGGCACGCTGAAAGCTGATGAGAATGGGCGCTCACTTTCGCCAACAAAGAGATCACCCATGACCATCAATGACTCCCTGATTCAGCCAATGAACTTCTCACGCTTTGCGGTGGAACGCTGCATTCGCGTATTGCGGGAGGGCGACGGGTATCTCATTCACCCGATTGACAGCCGCCAGGTTGAGTCCATTCTGGAGCCGATCTGGAGGGACATCGGTTTTGGCCCCAACTTCGATCTCAGCCTGATTGAAACCAACGTCGAAGGTCAGACCTATGCAATGGTCGTTGTATCCGAAAGTGATTTCGACAATATCGCGCGATCGGCGAACGTACCTGGAATTCGACTAGCATCCGGCGAATACGGCGGCGTCTGGTGGCGGGTCGTGGCCTTCGAGGACGGCTTCCCAAATGAACCTTTCGTCCTGGCGACTACCGATTGTGAAAACTCTGCGCAATGCACCTGCATGAGTTTCCAGAGACTGCTGGAGCCGGTACGCGTTGCCGTTCGACTCGTGAATGGCAACCAGATCGAGACTGTCTCTAATCGTCCGGCAGAGGTTTTGCTGCTGAATGAAACGGATGAGGTTTGTGAGGTTGATGAGGAAGAGACATCAGAACGCGACACAGCTTCACCGTGGGCAGGTATCAAAGCCACTGGTGCACTGGTCATTCCGGAGAAAATACAGTCGCTCTGGGACCTCTCCCGATAACAGCCCATTTTCATGCAGCCAAACGGACACCGTTCTCGGGATTGTGTCCGCTTGAATGAACGACTGCCAGTTAACGCGCGGAGCGGATACCAGAGGGTGTTCGCTCCGCGTTTGCATTCAAGAGGAATAGCAGAGGCGTAAGACGCATTCACCACCCTTTCGCCCTGGGCGAGTCCGGGGGCGCATTCGACCCCGGCGCTCGGACATGCAAGGGTCGCGACCACACTCCGGGGCCTGGCATTCAAGCCCAATAGTCGGAATCCATTCCCCGCCCGAGCCTCCTCAAGCGTCCACACAAAAACAACTCAAATTTCTTTTCTGATTGCTCGTGGCACGCGTCAGCACCGGTGAAGATGGCTCCATCAACTTACCGAAGAGGAACTACCCATGAGCAAAACCACTATCGCAGCAAACCAAATGTCTGATGCCGCCCGAGTGGCTCTGGCCGGCTGCACCAGCGTACGCAATATGCACGACGTGTCGAAGAAACTGATTCAGGACAAACAGCTGGGTCTGGATTTCGATCCGAAGCGCCACAACGCTTTCGATATGCCCATCGCGCTGCTGCGGTGCGACATGAAGGAATCGATCCGCAACGGGTTGAACCCTGAGCAGGTGCGAGGCTTCGCCGACACCTACAAAACCGGTGGCTACGTTGAGCCGATCGCGGTAGTGGCAGAGAACGGTACCCTGCGTGTGGTGGGTGGTTTCCACCGATATGAGGGCCTGATGCTGGCGCTCTCCGAAGGCGCAACCCTCAAGCAGGTAGGGGTGATTCAGGTTACCAGCGGTCGTCGTGCCGAAATCACGCATCAGCTGCTCTCCAACACCCATGAAGTACTGGACCCTCTGGAGCGCGCCAACGGTTACCGCATGCTGCTGGACGAAGGCATGAGCGTGCAGGAGATCGCTACCGAGATGCGTCGAAACGTATCTCATGTGAATTACTACCTGGAACTGAGTGCAACTGAACCCAAGGTTCAGGAAATGATCGCGTCCGGTGAGGTGAAACCCACCACGGCGATGAAGGTTGCTCGCCAGTGCCGCAAGGAAGGTACTGACACCGCCGAGGTGCTGAAAAAACAGCTCGCAGTCGCACACAGCAACGGTTCTGCCACGATCACACCGAAGAGCACCAATCAGGCATCGGCGCTGTACAGCCGCAAGGATCTGGAGAACACCCTACCTGCCCTGCTGGCGCTGGCAGAGCAGCTGGAGCAGTCCCTGCCGCTCATGGGCGAGATCCCTTCTGAGGTAACCGTGCAAGTGACCCTCAACGGCGAATTGGCTGAACTCGTCCGTTCGTTGGCTGCCATTCGCGCCGCTTACGTATCGGCCAATCAAGGTGTAAGCACTCGCGTAATGGTGGGCTAACCTCAAGGACAGTCCTTACCCCTTCAGCCCGGCTCACCGCCGGGTTTTTTTTGCCTGCTTCCGGGGTGGAGTGTGGCCGCGGGTTTGGGGTTCGCATTCGCGACCAGGGATTGGAAACAAAAGGGGTAGAGGATAATTCTGGCCGATACCCATCTTATGGGGCGAATCACACTCAGCCATTCGCCTCAAATGATAGGGGTCCAGCAAGTTGCAAGCGCTGGACGAAGGCCGAGGGGTTTATATGAGCTTTCGTTGCTTCTGGCACGGAAGAGGTGGAGGGACCATGGCGTCACAAACCAACTGGAGTCCTCCCATGTCGACTGAAATTGTTTTTACCCATAATGGCCAACTCATTCGAAACCCCTTTCTGACACCAGATGGCTCCCATCTAGTCGATCCGGCCAACTACTACGGATTCGTGATGACGCATACCGGCGGGTGGTGCGCGGCTCTGGTTAAGGACTTGGGCGACGGTCGTGTCATGCTGCTGACCGATAGCAGCGGCAACTCAACTCCGGACCTCCATTCTTGGGAAGAGTCGCGTGTAGGGCTTCAGAACAAGGCTTCCTGCGAAGACTGGGAATCGGAACTTGTTGGTCTTCAGGATTACGTAGAGAACTTGATCGCCAACGTGACGGCCGGGGACCTACCGAAGGGTTGCCTGGCTGCTGAAACACCGCCGCCTAGCTTCGCTTTTACCCATGAGGGCCAAGTCATCCACAACCCGTTTCTGTCCCCAGACGGCTCCCAGCCCGTGGACCCAGTGACATATGGCTTCGAAGAAACGGAAACGAGCAGCGGTTGCACGGCGCTTGTGCGCGACATGGGTGACGGTCGCGTCATGATACTGACCGACAACGGCGGCGCGCATACACCGGACCTCGAGGACTGGGGTTGGTCGCTTGTAGGACTCGATGCTGCCGACGGCGAAGAGTTGGCTTGTGTGTTAGCTCGAGACCTTCCAAAGGGTTGACCGGCCCATGGCACTGGTGAGGTCGCAGTGAACTCATTCAGTGCCAAACACAGCGAGTGGCATCACGGCAGCATGGATCGCGCCCCAGCGGTATGTATTGTCTTCGCCTCCTCCGGTACCGAGCTTAGGCCATATTTTCCTTGGGGGCTGCTGGCACGCAAGGCGTCGGGGGAAGATTTCTCCACTGACCAACAACCACCGAGGAAGTCCCAATGGAAATTCACAGCCTGCCTGTAATCAGTACCGCCCACGTCACTCAGGAAGTCGCCGATCGCCTGACCAAGGAAGGCAACAACAACCCATGGTGCCCTTGTGCATCGTGGGAGCACGGTTTCTTCCTGCACCTCGACGAACTGGAGGCGCGTGAATCGGATGATGTGACCATTCCACAGTGCTTGATCGACATCCGTGATTGGCTGCGTGCAAAGGATCTGCGTAACACCTGCGGCGATTCCACGACGCGTGCCGACTGGGTGCGCCTGGATCAAGACTGCGACACCGTTGAAGGCTTGCCGACTTACGACTGGTAAGGCAGCTATCAGCTTAGGGCGTGATTCAGCGCCCTACCGGCTACCAGCAGGCTGTTCAGATAAAGCGTTGGTTCGAATCAACCTAGTACCCGGCACCCTCTGTGCGCCCCCCAACCAAAACCCTACTTCGGGCCTTTCTGAATTTCTAGCCCAGACTTTGGCTGTGGGAGTCAGGACGGCGCCGGTAGGATACTCACCACACACGCTGGCCACCGGGGCGAACTCTGGACGGCACGCGTCAAAAATCAGCTTCGGGCATCAAAGGAGCCTCAATGACCGACAAATACAAATCGCTGCGCGATAGTTGCGAGGAGCTGCGTACGGAAGCACAAAAGCAGGGTGCGATGAATCCTCGTGCCATGTTGATTCTGGAACTACTTCAAGACTACGACGCCGGCATTGCCCGTGAAGCAGGTTTGCGCACGCTGCTTGAATCGAATGCCGCGGACGCGGAGCTGATGGGGGTCATCAATTCTCGCCGAATCGGCATCGAGCACGAATACGAAGGCCCCACCATCGCCACGGTCTGGGATGACGAAGATGAGGCCGTCGCAAAAGCCGAAGGTCGAACGGCGCAAGAAGCCATCCTAGCCGCCGTCGCCCAGGCCGATGCCAAGGCAGCATCAGAATGAGTACCCAGGCGCGCGCCACAGGCGCAGCAGGTGCCAGCCGAGCATTCCCATGGGTTTCGAACGGGATCACGTTCAGAACTCGTGGGGAGTTTGAGCAGATTGTGGAGCGCTTTGTCACGGCAGGCTCGCCCCAGCACCTGGCCGCGGCGAGAACCTTGGTGAACGAAGCCGTCGCCAACTACAAGCTGACCAAGGATCAATACAACGACCTCAAAGAGCGACTGCAATTTTGATCGGCGATCCGACAAATCTGAGCAGCCACCAACGGACCGTGCAGATCTGTGAGGGTGGCGTGCATAAGGACAAGACACCGGCCACGCAGAAGCCAGCCACCGAACCTTGGGAACGCTGCGCAATGAATCCGAAACCAATGATCAACCTACCCCGCGAGATCATCGAGAGACTGCTGAACAATCCCCCAGGGCACCCTGACGAAGTGAAGGCGCGCGATGACCTTCGCGTCCACCTCGCCGGGGCCGAACTGATCGACAAAGACCCGAATGAAACTGCCTTGCGCCGCGCCCTGCTCTACCTGAAGAGACGCGACACCGGCTGCAATGAGGTGAAAACGTTGCGGCACCTCGTGACGAGTGCACAGCACCAGCGCAGGTCCATCACCGGCAACGTATCCGCATACACACCAGGGATGAACCTGGTGGAGATTCGTTTACCAAAATCGGAACGGATACCCGCATGGCTGGAACTCGGAGAGAAAATTAACCTGGTCGAGATCCCAGCACCGGAGGTCAACCATGAGCAGTGACGAATTGGAGCCAGTAGCGCCAGCGACAAGTACCACCAACACCAGTGGTCGAGGCCACTGCCCGCACTGCGGTGTTTGCCATACCTCCGATGAAACCTGCATTCAGGCCCTACAACGACTGTTGCTGGTGACCAAACCCGGGGCGAATGTTCGCGCCATTGCTGAGTATGTTGCCGACCTAAAGGCAAACCTTCATCCCAAGGAGACGTGCCCAACGTGCAGTGGAAGCAACGATCCCCGCGAACAGATTGAGTGCGAAACCCTCCCCTGTTTGATCGGACGAGATTTTCGCCGGCCGCGGCTGGAAGAAGTCATTCACCGGATTGAATCGTTGCTGGTACCTGGTGCGGACGCCACCGGTGAGGTCGCCGTAGGGACATTTGATCCTGACGCCGCCGGCTGCATCCGCTGGAACGACGGGATTGTCAGGGGCGACTTCAAGGAAGGCGATGTTTTCTACTGCCGCCCGAGTGTCGTCAAGGCTTCCGGTCCAACTGCCAGCTGAATAGAAACCTGGCCACACAGCCTCGCTAACGCGGGGCTTTGTAGGCCCCGAGATTTGGTATCCAACCAAAAAGGAGAATGCAGATGACAGATTCATCGAAGGACGTTCACGACCTCAAAATTGACATGGTTCCCATGGGCCATGGTTCAAGCTGTGCGTCGAAAAGGTTGGTTGACGAAATAATTCGCGATCAAAGCCAAATGGGCCGCAAGTTGAATACTTACCTGATCAAGCCACTGTCACAGACCCGCGGCTACAAGAAGCCCACACCCTGGCCATCGAAGTGAGGGTGAACCCATGACAACCGCACTCGTAATGGTCGACGTGCCCGCTAAGGGCCTATCTGGTGCAGCTCTTGATTGGGCTGTGGCGTTAGCTGAGGGACTTGAGCCCGCACTGACACCACCGAACTATGGCGATCGTGAGAGCCTGGTTTATATCGTCAACACGGAGCCACTCTACCGTCCATCCACCGACTGGAGCCAAGGAGGCCCACTGCGCGATAAGTACCGCGTGGCCGTGTACGAGGTGTATCACGAGGTATACCAGAACTGTGTTGCCGCGATTCTGCGGGGTGAAAACCCAGAGCCCTGGATCGACATAAGCGAGGGGTTTGCCGACGCGTACGGCCCCACAGCGCTCATCGCAATCTGCCGAGCAATCGTCGAATCCAAGCTTGGCGTGACAGTCTCTGTCCCCGGCTGTCTGTAAACTCCGTGCCCAGCACGGCTATTCCAAACCCACACCTCGGGCGTCACTTTACTCATGATCATTTTCAACCTGGTGCTGCTTGTAGCCGGAGCCTTCCTCGGCAGGCAATGCGCACTACATGGTAGTCGTACACACGGGCTTGTCGTATTCACCTGTTTCGTAGCCGCGATTCTATTGGCGGTGGTTGGCCTCAAGTACCCTGTGGTCTCGGATATCGACCTCCAGATGTGGACCTCAACAGGGGCGGGACTCTCGGTCACCATGGGTATAATCGTAGTTGGCCACTGCTTCAGCGGGCCAGGCAACCATAGCTACGAGCTTCGGGTGAACGGGAGGCCAATCGCCAGCGGATGTGCATCGCTGGTCGGGATCTTCCGAGATATGACTGACCCGGATTCCGAAACTCACAAAATTAGTGAGCAAAGCTACTCGGAATACTTGGCTTGGTCGGAGAGTTTTTACTCCTTTCAATCCAAGGGGGCGAAGCTGACCCTACACAAAAACGGCAATGAAACCGCCCAGTACACTCACATCTTCGCCTAGCCAATGGAGCAAGGAGGTTCGTCATGATGATGCTTTTCAGCCAAGTGATTCTGTTCTTCACCGCGCTCACCGCCGGTAAAAAGTGCGCAGCAAGGGGATATCGTAGCCGCGGACTTGTCGCGTTCATGGTACTGGAGGTTGGGTACCTATTGATGGCGTTCCAATCCTGGCTTGCGTCTGTAATCTTGATGGGAGCCGGTGCATGGATCGTTCTGCGATGCATCAACCTGCCTCGGCGCGCCACGCTGCACACCTCCAAGGGTGGCACTGTTTAGTCCTTCCTCCTCACTCCACACTCAGCCTGGTGCTCACCAGGCTGATGCTTTCACAGCGCTCCCAGAGCGCGTCATCCCGCTCGACCTACCGACCTCTGACCCAAGAAGGCCATGCCGACTTCGGAACTTCCAGGGGATGTTTTGGCGTGCGGACGCTTAATACTTGTTCATATAGTCCGTGACCCATGAGGGATTACTGACCTTCCTATCTTCGAAAAGGACAATCCAATGCTCACTGCGTCCCGCCAGCATCAAATACTGGCTTCGATCTCAGGTACCACTCTCGGTATTTCTGCCGCGGCAGCGTGCCTGATCGGCACTTTTTCAAAATCGATCAGCTTCTACCCCACGACTGCAACAGGTGAAGACATTCTGATTTTCGTCGTACTGTTTGTGCCAATGCTTATTGCCTCGGGAGCAGTAAAGCTGACACTGATGGCAGTGCAAACGCACGTATCGTCAGAATCGGATAGCAGCGTGGAGACAATACAACGTAATCAAACGCTTTACCTTGTATGGCAAGGAAGCCTTTTATGGATGCTGGTTATCAGCCAACGACTCGACCCTAGCTGGATGAATTCCGTCAGTTATGTGATCAGTCCAGAGCACATCCAAACCCTGATGTTCGTTTATTGCGTTATGGGTTCGTTTGGGCTGATCGTCTGCTCGCTGCGTAATCTCTTCCTGGAGTTGAAGTCCCCACTTTGTGAGCACAGGACGGTAGCGGGATGACACGTCCTATTGGAGGGTGTTTATACGCCCTCCGATAAGCTCTCTCGGTAAATCAACCAGGCTTCTGGCACGCAAAAAACCGCTCGACACTTCCCTTCGAATCAACCTCAAAGGGAACCCCCAAACCATGTCGCCTTCACTGAACATCCAGAGCACCGCCGGCCAGCAATTGACCCTGGTACCCGTACCAATGAAGTTCCTGCCACGTTCTGATTCCAAAGCCTGGCGCTCATTCGTCACTGACCGGGCCGATCTGGACATCCAGCCTGAAGCGCTGACCCAGATCCAATCGTTTATGGACGCCAATGACACCGACGCCGTGACCGATGGACACCACTTCTACACCGTCAATGCAGGGCTGATGCACTGCGCGCCAGAGCGGATCACAGACAGCGTTCGCTACGAGCTGCGAATCAACGGGGAGACCTTCCTCAGTGGTGATGCATCGCTCCGGGTCATTTTCCGCAACCTCAATGGTGCGAACTTCGAGACCCCCTGTACATGGCGTGCTTTTACACACGAGGAGTACATGGCCATGATGGAGCGCGAGTTCTCCTTTCAGGCGGCAGGGGCTGTTCTGACCTACCACGTTGCCGGCAATGACACTTCCCTCCTCACCCATACATTTCAAGCACCTGAGGTGGTTCTCCAATGAGCGACAAAACACAGATCGAGTGGACTGACGCTACATGGAATCCGATCCGGGGCTGCTCGAGAGTCTCGGATGGCTGCCGTCATTGCTATGCCGAGGGCCAGGCCGCTCGGATTATCCGAATGGAGCGCGGGCGCGGCGTGGCAGAGGGTGAAGGTTCGTACGATGGCTTGCTGGCCAAGGGTGGGCAATGGAACGGGCGCATCAAAATTGTTCCTGAGGCGTTGGAGCAGCCCTTACGCTGGAGCAAGCCCCGATCGATCTTCGTGAACTCCATGTCGGACCTGTTCCACGAGAATGTGCCCAACGATGTAATCGACCGCGTTTTCGCGATCATGGCCAAAGCCTCGCAGCACACGTTCCAGATCCTGACCAAACGCCCAGAGCGGATGGTGCAGTACATGCAGGGCCTGCAAGCCGCTGCCGACGACTGGGCGCCAAGAACCGCCCACGGTGTCTTCACGCCAACCCAGGTGCTGAATTTCCGCTATACGCATCGTAGGAAGGGTGCCCCAGTTTTCAGGGCCCCATGGCCGTTGCCGAACGTCTGGATCGGTGTCAGCGTAGAGAACCAGGACGCGGCCAACGAGCGCATCCCATTGCTGCTGCAAACACCAGCGGCAGTTCGGTGGTTGAGCATGGAGCCTCTGCTGGGACCGGTAGATCTCAGCGCATGGCTGGGTACCGGACTTGATTGGGTCGTCGCCGGCGGCGAATCCGGACCACAGGCCCGGCCGATGCATCCACAGTGGCCCCGGCAGATCCGCGACCAATGCGCGGCGGCGAATGTGCCTTTCCTGATGAAACAGTGGGGAGAGTGGGTTACGCCAGAAGATGCGCCAGCCGAAGGCCTGATCTTCAACAGCGCCACGCGCCAGGCAATCGTGGCAACTGACGGGGCGGCCCGCGATGCCGTCCAGGGCGTTGCCCCTGCCACCGGTGAACGCCTCATGTCACGCCTCGGGAAACGGAAGACTGGCCGGCTGATCGATGGCGCGCTGCATGATGCTTATCCGCCCACCCCTGTACTGGTCACCCTCTGACGCTTCTAGGGCGCTAGACGGACACGAACCGCACTTTTGTGTCCGCCTAGCACCAACTTCGCGCGCCACACTCCCTGGTATCAAAGTCAGAGCCTGCCCGCCGACAAGTGAAAACCAAGGCAGGTTCTGACCACGATTCGACGCCACCCCAATTGATAATGGGAGTGCTTGCTTGGGAAGTGACTGCGTGGAGCGGCAGTCAGCGGTACCAGGTGCCTTTTGGGGATTTCGTTAAGCTCGAAATACGGCCAGTGTCATCACTAATACGAAGGGGATTTATGAAACGTAAACTGACCATGAAACAACGATTCACCGCCATCGCTACCATCCTGGGTCTGTCGTTGTCCTGGTACGCCCATGCCGACACAGGTGCGGCCGCAGCGACTGCCGCTGGGGCATCAGCAAACGATCGCCAAAGGCATTCGTTCATGGGGCAAAGCCTTAACAACACGGGATACGTGTTTGTTATGGGCCAAGGCCAAAAGGATGCGCAAACGCTGTTCTGCGAACCAAGGGTGGGTCATTACATCTATGGCAAGACAGACTACAGAGGGTTCGAGGTCAAAGCTGGAAAATGCTTTTCAAAAGTCATACTCGGTTACGATAGTCGCGAGTACCGGGCACTCTCTGCGCAAGAATATCTGGATGAATTGATTGGGCCAGGAGTTGCTGAGCCAGTTGGGATCGCGCCAGCAACTACCCCAGACGGAGGGCTCTTAGCGATCATTTACTACCGAGCCATCAAACCAAACGACGGCGACTGCAATAACCAGCCAGGCGCATGCAGTGGGTTCTAACCGAAACACCAGACTGGCATTGATTGGCTTAGCCAGGCAGGACATCTACCCAGGACCATCCGCCGCACGCTGATAACCGACGCGAATCGGACATAAAACCTCGCGTTTATGTCCGCGCATGGCTATCCGCCTGATTCAATACCCTCCGCCTACTCAACACCAAGGCACGCAAGTCCCGTCGCTGCAAAAGGCACCACTTGGAAAACGAACGCCGGCTTTGGCTACGGAGGACCGAGCATGCGAGAGATAATGCGGCCCTCGCACTGGAAACGATGGGCGCATCAACTCGTACGGAACGATGTACCTGGTGGTGCCTCGCTAAAGGCCAAAAAGCGGCTCTTCAGAAAGAGCAGGTTATGAAGGATCTGGCGAATACTTGGAGTGTACCGGCAGCCCGCCTTGGGCCTCACTCGGTGTAGGTGGGGAAACCGACTGGGGTTTTGGATGGCACCACCTGGCGAGCGTTGATATCGTCCGCCAGCATCACCGACATGTCACATTCAAACCCTGTCCCCGGATCTGAAAGATGGAATCAAAAAGCCAAAAGGATCAAGGCGTGCTTCGTCTTCTTCGCACCGCAGCGCGAAGGACTCGAGATGTGCTGGGTGTTTTCATGATCTATGTGGTGGGGATGTTTGCGCTGAGCGGTTTTGCGGACCTGGTGCTGATTGGAAAGGACCTACCTCCGGTGGGTGTGATCGTCTTCCCGCATGAAACCCATGTGTGCCTGGCGGTGGCAATCGTCTGGTCGCTCTGGAAAATCCGCAGCTACCTTCGAACCCGGGCCCTTCGTGCGACCGCCCTCACTACAAATCAACAAGCCCAGTAGAACCATGGCTGAACAGCACATGTCACTCTGGACGGTCAATGACAAGCCCATCGATTACCCGACCCAGTTCATCGCGTGTCGCTGGCTGGCCACCCTGTCGCCGACGCCCACAAGAGACATATTGGTTGCCGATGATCTGTACTCAATACGCAAGATGCTGCCGCCGGGTTTGTTCTGCATCCCCTCTTCGCCGCTTGACGGCCCTTCCATAGTCGAAACTTGGATCTAACTGCGCCACGAGGACGGCAAGGCGATTTGGGGATCTACGTTTACTTCATAAGGCTGGCTTTCACTTCGGCAATAGCGGCGATGGCCTGATTACGAGCAATGCCCAGCGCCTCAGATGGAAAATCCCCGATGCCTGTGAAATCAACGGTTCCTTCGTGTTCCAGGAACGCCTCCAGTGCTCGCAGGAGCAAATCACGTTGCGCCGTCATTAGGATCAACTCCGAGTTAGTTTTGTCGCGGTCAGACAGTTCAGTTTCGTGCTGGCTCATCGGTTCACCTCAATCGGTTCAGGGGCGTTGGCTGCGTTTGTTGATGCTGTCGATGTTCGCTTTGAAATACGCGAGGCAAGCGTCAAACCCATCATTGAGCAATCCAGCGTAGGCGGCCCGATGGTCACCATTGAGGATGTAGAACGCCTGCATCTGACCAAAGACCAAAGCGGTCGTTACGTCGCCATAGAGGGACGGGGCCGTGTCATGGTCATTGAAGCTGATAAAGAACCCGTCGCCTCGCATTACGGAGTTGTAGGTGAAGACAGGAACAGTCACCCCGGACGACAGGGCTACGAGGTTGCAGGTTGGCATTGTGGCTTCCTTGTTCAATTCGCGGATGGGGTTAACACCCCGAAGGTGGTTGGATACTGACGCCCATCATCTGGCCACCCAGCGCGTGCCACCACCGACATAACCATTATTTTGTTCGTCACTCGACGACCTGGTTACTGGCGCTTCCCGCTATTCGACATCGCCGGTCCGGAAATGAATTGGACGAGTAAACACTGATGTTTGGAATTCGTTCGTGATGGACCCACCGGCTGGGATGTCGAACCAGGTGCGGTCGATCAGCTCCAACCCTTCATGGATACCAACGACACCGACGCGGTGTCAGATTGAATTGAGATCCGACGTCTGCCATTCAACCAGCCAGCTGTTGCTGCAAAACGCTGGCGCTGGCCGGTGCCCTCGAATCGCGTGTTGTTCCCAATGTTGGGTTCTGGATAGCGAATACCCCCCGGGCGCGGCCGCAAGCAGGTTTGAAAAGGGTTAATTTCAGTCCCCGGCCTGGCCGCTGTATCGCGGTGCAAACCTCACTAATAATTTTGATGCCTAGGTTCTGGCACACCTTTTCCGCCCTCATTCTGGTGATCACTTGCTGACAACCAACTACAAGCCGAGAGCGATCACGACATGACTACCTTCAACATCTACTTCAATGGCACCTGCATCGATGCTCTGGAGAACAGCACCGCGCGCAAGGCCCGCAACTACGTCAATCGCACCTACAAGAAGCCAGAGCAGTGCGTGGTTGTCGGGGCAGATGTAGACCAGAGCGAGGCGATCGCTCGTTCCAAAATGCTGCACGTAGTAGACCCGGCCTTCAAGGCCGAATGCGCAGAAGTGCTGAGCGACGAACAATTGACTACGGCAGCTCGCAAACGCAGCGGCGAGACTGTCTGCTTCAGCAACAAGGACGCTGGACCAACTCATGGGGTCGTTGTTCTGACCACTGACCTCAAGTGGGTAACTCTGCTGGAAGGGGTGACGCGAGAAGAAGCACGGGAATTCATGAGCAACTTTAACGGCCGGCCTGAGCACGTCCCAGCCAAGGTCATTAAGACCAAGATCGGCATTGTTGCTGGGTTCAACCGGGCGCATCAAATCGTTCAGACAACTGATTGCCAAGGCTACGAAAAGCGTTTCGTGAACGCCAAGGCCGCCCAGAAATTCATCAACACCTACGGCGATGCTGGATACGGCCTGACAGTGGCTGATTGCGAAATCGTGGACTTCTCCTACGATCTGTTTTCTGAATAAGGGATTTGACCATGGCACCCTCCAACGCCAAATTGACCGGCAAGCATGTAAAGAAGCTGGAAAGTGACAAGGCGAAACTCCTTGCCACGCTGCGTGAACTGGCTGATTACTGTGGTGGTTCAGACCTTCCAAAGAGCCACCCGCTGGGCGCGGCGCATATGCTGCTCAGAGAGTTTGAGCGCCGCGAGTCAACATCAGGGGCCGATACTGAAGGCCATTGAAATACCCAGCTAAGGCACGTCAGCGCGCTGGCATTGCGTTGACGCCATACTCGCCCGGAAGAGTTCAGGCTTAACGCTTCGCCAGCACTCCGCAGGCCGCGCAGCACGTCGCTCAATCTTGTGAGATGTCTCATAAATTTCAGGACCGACTATGAGGTATCAGGTTCGCAGCATGCCGGCTTCTGGCACGCTCCATTGGGCCTGACTATGGGTGCTCTCACATTTGGAGCGCCAGCAATGACTTGGACTATCAAAACTCACCCCGACGTTACTCACGCTAAGCTCGGCAATCAAAACCTTCCCTATCTGCTCGATGGCGGCCCGGTACCGGTCCTTCTGGCGGGCAGCTGCGCCGCCGACTACTGGCTGCTGGACGAACACGGCAACCGCCCCAAAGCCCATGTGATCATTTCACTCTTCCGCCGGGAGTGTTCGCCGCTGCACGCCGTCCACCTGACCGTCTACAACTCAGGGCTCTATGCGATCGACTACATCAACAACTCTCCGGATGACTTCCAGACACTGGAACACTTGCTGGAGTACCTGCAGGGGGAAATTCACCACGCCAAGGTCGCCGCCGAGCACCTTCCGAGCCTGAGAGCGGAAATGAAGGCCGTGGTTGACCGTATCAACAGCGAGATCACTGCCGATACCGGCCGGGCCGGGTACGAGAAGATGTGCTACCTGTTTGGTCTGAAACCCAAGAGGGATGAGCAGCTCGTTGAAGACGGTATCCTTCCCTACGGAGCACTCAACGCCCTTGAGTACCCTGACTGGACCCGCGAAGAGATCTACGAGAATTCAATCGACTCAGCGCGGTGCACCGTTCTATACCTCGCGCAGGGGTTGCACGTCGAAGCTGACGAACGTTGCCGCTGTGAACACTGCGTTGACCGCATGAACGGTTAACTGGCCACCGGCCGCCAGCGATCTGGATCGATTCGAACCCGATCCTGGCCCTCAAACCGTGGGACAATCCTTCCTGCAAAGCTCACCCCTTAGATTGTTCTCTGCCCCTTCTGGCACGCACAAGACGGCCTCAGACTTTACTCATCAACTACAGAACACCCTTGAGGCCAACCCCATGACCACAACCACTACCGCCGCTACCAACCCAGCCACCGCAAGCTTCCACTTCATCAAGTTCCAGGTGCAGCGCTGCATGCGTCTGGTGGGTCTGCAAAACGACTATTTCCTGCCGATTGATGCCCGGCAGGATGAAACTGTGCTGGCCCCCATCGCTCTGCAGAATGAGCTTTACGCTGCAGACTCGCGTTTGCACCTGATCGTCAATGAAGTTGATGGCCAACAATTCGCGATGATCGTCCAAGAGGGCGACGAATTGTTTGATATCGCCGGCTCTTTCGCAGATCCAGCTTGCAGCTTTCCCTCGGCCGAATACGGCGGTGTTGTCTGGCAAGCCCAGGGTTTCGCCTCGGATAAACCGAACGATGCCTTCACTTTGTCGAGTGGGAACGATGAAGCCGGGGTCCGCAACATCTGCGCAGCCATGCAAACGCTGGTCGATGCGCGGGATAAAGTCCGAAACTACAACGATCAACTCAATGCTGCGGGTCGCGCGCCTGACGGCAATGACTACAACGCCGTGCTCGGCATCTTCAACCTCTGAGCCGCGACTGCAGAAGCCCGGGCATTTCGGGTGAATAGGCACCGATAACAGAAAGCCCCACCCTCTATCCTCAATAGCTGAAGCGCGAAGGTTGGGATCGAATGGTGGGGCTTTCTGCTTTGAGTGAACACCGGTGACGTGTCGTGACAGCATTCTCAGGTCTCCCCCTTTACTGAGGCTGCACAATGACTACAACCCGCCGTTTCCATTGCCCACTACTCAATCGCTCTATCACACTCACCCGGGAGCGGCTCAGGTTCGCATTTTCCGGAATCGGTAGCTCTGAGTCCTTGCGCCAAACGAATGTGTATTGCGATGCCTGGGAGAGTTGCCCCTTCGGCGGCAGCGAGGACTGCCCCCGTCGGATCTACGAGAAAAACCTCAACAAGGAGTGAAGGCGAGCAGTGTTCGCGAACAGCCACAGGGAACGTCCGGCGCTAATCCCTTGAGCACCAGCGCGAGGAATAAAAGCGCTGGTGGTTCTGGCACACAAAAATCACCCTGATCATGGCTCCAGTGTCCAAAGACAGATACGGAGCCTCACACATGAACCAAGCATTTCAAGAAGCCCTCGCTGCCCGCCTGCGCTGGATCGATGTTGTCGCCTTTGAGAACATCGAAGGGTGTGAGGCTATGGTCGAAGCGGCACTGCAGGCCTCCTATGAGGCGGTACATCAGCTCGCTGCTAACGATGTACTCATGCACCGCTACTACGGCCCCAAAGCGCCCCAGCTGCTTTTAGACGTCCCCGAGCTGGCAGACCAGTACGAATTGGCCCACGAGGTCTATACCGACCTCACGAACCACAAAAACGGGTCGATTGGAAAACTTTCAGCTGCTTGGATGACGCAGGCTGTGCCGATGATTCAACCCCACAGCAAATGGCTGGCTGCAGTTTCTGTTCAACTGGCTACCCGGATACAAGGGAGCGCCCTAACGGTAGATGACGTGATCAAGGGCCACGCCAGAATTCTGCTGCTGACCTGGAGCGAAGGTCTTTCGGTAGAAGAAGCCGCAAATGAAGTACTCGAGACGTATGAGGAAAACCGCCTTTGGGTGGAAGAAGAAGCACATCGCCGGCACTGTGAAGACATCGCCGACACCTACGCATTCATTGAGGCCGAGTTGTGGGCGGGTTGGCGCGAAGACTGCGCCGATGTTGGGATGGCAGCCTGAGAAGGAATTGCCGGCCGGCTCTTCAAGATAACAATCCCAGTTACCCACTATTCAGCCGATCTTTAACCGATTCAGTCAGCGCACTAGGAAACCCAATGTCGGCTCCGAAAATCCACAAGTACAGCTCGCACGTCGCAGCTGCCTCGATCATGCCGGACTACGTTCGCGACCAGTACCAGCGTGAAGGACTTCGAGGCACTCTCTGCGGTTACATGCGACCATCGCCCCAGGTGCCCTACTCGCACGACAGTGAAGCCACGGCGATAACCTGCAAGCTGTGTCTGCGGGAGAAGGCAAAGGCCGCGTGACACCTCCTGCATCAATCCCAAAGCCCGGCATGGTCCGGGCTTTTTCATGCCCGGTCGCAGGGTACTTTTCATTTCCAAACTGAGGAATCCGAGCGCCAGCTAAAGGCTGGAAGAATCGTTAAGAGGGGTTCTGGCACGCCGGGATCGACCTGAAACTGGGCACATCAAAACTCAGTCTTCCAACCATCCAGGAGCAAATCACATGGGCGCTACAGTAAGCACATGCAAGCTGGTAGGAGCATTTCGCGGCAGCAACGGCCAACCCTGCTATGTGATGTTCGAGCAAACCTATTCGAAGAACGTTTATCCCCATACTCCAAAGTGGAATGCACAATGCTTTGGCGACCTCGCAGCCACCCTGAAGATGATCTTCGCTTCTGCATCGTCGTGTGAAGGCGGCATGCTACAAGGCGCTGGTGGCCGCAGCATCACCCCTGAAGGCTACATCGCCGGTTGGCTGAAAGAACTGGAAAACCCTGTTTCGATGCCTGACTGCCTAATCGAATTGAACGTTGCTGATAAGCACTACTCTCCTATTGCCCAGGGCGACTTTGACCGGGTCAAAACTGTGATGCAGGCGATGGGCAAGCAGGACATGGTGACCGAGCTGGAAGCCGGTAATACCATCGCGGTTTCGCTTCACCGTGACAATGAACTTCTGAGTGAGGTTTTCGACGGTGTGCACGCCGGCGCATGGCGTGTCATCCCCTCCTACGAAATCCCAGTGCAGGGCATTCGTGACGCCAGTCTTGGCTACAAGCCACAGAAAGCCAAAGTGTATGACGTGACGGTGCCGCGATTCCTGAAAATCCATGAAGGTGACAGCAACATCCTGATGCAGGGCGCGGATGGCCGCTGGCGATGCGCAGGCTGGGCCTACAGCATCATTGCCGAATATGTGACCGGGCTATGGCAAGCCGAACTGGATGAGCCAGGCAGTTATCGGGCCCGGGTAAAGGCGTACCGCAATGCCGTGGAGGCTGCTGCCAGCATCCCCGCCAGTGGGATAACCGTGGTCGTGGACACCACCGTGCCCCTCGAGAGCTACCAGCAAAGCAACGTGGAAGGAGTTCTCAAAAAAATCGCACATACCCGCGTAGGCGGCGAGGTGCACCTGTGCGTGCCAACAGACCAAGACGAGCTTTACTACGTCGCCCGGCTGCCCTCAGCTTGCACCTCGTGGGTTATGACAGGAAGTGAACCCACAATGGGCGCTCCGATCGTGACAGCACCCATGGAGCAGTTGAGCCTGTTGGCCTGATTTCGGATCGTTGCCACGCGCCGGCCACAAAGCTGGCGGTGCGTGGCAAATTGGCCGATCGCGGAGCTCTACCACTTAGCCAGTGTTAACTGGTTGATCCGCCCCTGAAGAGTCGACAAAAGGGCAAGAATATCCGCGATGGGGTACACGTGACCATTGAGCATCCCCGACCCCTGCATCTCGCGGTAATCATTTTCTAACCGTACGAGGTTCTCGGAATCGGGCATCAAGTTCAATTCCCCAGTGAGGCATCGATCGTACTGAGCCGAAGCACTCCGATAGAACACTTTCTTGAGTCCTACTACATCCGCAAGCAGATCCAGATCCTCCATGGCACGCCGACCCGCCTCATGTTGAGCGAGCATTGCGAGGTCATACCAGTGCCTGGAAACACGATTGCGATCATCGGCAAGCGGTCGATTACATTCAGCGTGTACCAGGGTCACTTTTTCCCAGAATGTGCGCTCTGGGGCGAGTACGACAACACCCTCTGCAATGGGGAAGTCGATGTTTGGAAATAGCGCTGCAATGTCCGGCTTAATCGTGTAGTGGGAGTTAGGGTTTATGAGGTTCCGGCCTCCAAACTCGACGAGCACATGCTCACGCATGTATTGGCCACGTGCAAAGGCACGAGTGGGATAAACGACGTACAACTTTTCCCCGTTCTCGCTGACCGTGACATCACACTCCTGTCCACACGCCAGGCTCGCCAGCTGCGACTGTAGGTATGGGCGCACAATCTCATGGGTATATTCCCTGACCTTGGCTTTAAGAGCTTCACCGATCTTGTCGCGTTTACCCCCCGAAAGACGTGATAGCTCAGCGACCGATTGCTCGCATCCAAGCTCCCGGTAATCGATGGTGACATCGACGTCCTCAGAAAAACGCTGGATTACGGAGTAGACCTTGGAAAGCGAGGTGCCCCCTTTGAATGCCATAGCCTTTCGACCAGGCATCGCAAAGAGATCTTTTAAAACGAGGGTAATCCAGATGTCTTTCTCGATCACAGCAGTCGCACGGTGGGTCTCTGCTGCGGCGTTTGCTAGGAGTTCGCTTTGAACTGAAGATGGTAAATCGAAATAGGAGGTTGCCACTCATGTTCCTTAGCGCCCCGGCTCAGCGCCGACCGCATCCATTCCGGCATCCTGCAGGCCCGGAGTTTTTTGAATTCTTCTTCAGTCAGCGATTTCACAATCTTGGACATGACTTCTTCGGTGGCTTCTTCCTTACCCAGGTAGTAGAGCGCCGTGAGGGCAACCCCCACCTGAGTGCCGGCATGTTGTAGGCGTGCTTTGGAAACGTGACACAAGCGCACCACAGCGTTGCCTACCCTGATTTCACGGGTCGAACCGCTGGTGTAGTAGGTCGGCAACACCTGCATTTGGGTACTGAGGCCCAGTCGCCGTACAGCTTCGGCCCCGTGGATCTGGACGGTCTCACCCTTTGCCCGGGTGATCACTTCCATTACCTTCACAGGGTTGGCACGAATCTGACCGATGTAGACGCTTACTTTCGGGCGCATGTAGACACCGCGAGTAACGCGCTCGAGGCTGCCGATTTTGACCAGCCTGGAAAGTGCTTTGTCTACAGCCGCGCGCGGGCCTTCCTCAGCGAACATTGCGCCAGCGAAGGGCCGACCTTTCTGCATGTGCTTGATGCGCTTGGATATGGATTCTGCGACAGTCATATGAATCTCCGAGGTCAGAAAAAAGACACAAGTTCCTGACAGACCACCAAACTATAAGCGTTGTTCCATGGGGTTTCCAGAGGGATGACCCTTCATGAGCAACATCCAACGGTCTTTCGGACGAAGCGCCCCCACTCCCCTTCAAAACCCTAAGATCGTCAACAAAGCAAATCATGCCGAGCTTTGCCCTTCAAAACCACTCTTGGGATTTGGTTTCAGGTTGATGCAGGTGTCATTGAAAATTGCTCAACCCAGGGTTCTGGCACGCGCAACCCAACACGAAACTGTGCTCATTCCGAAATTGAACACAGCGAGCTCGCCATCATGACCAACGCCCAGACCAAGCTGAATGAGTCCATCCAGGCCGGCCTCTTTGAGGAAATTGAGCCGGTGACCATGCACACCCTTCTGGTGGAAATGAGCTTTGAGGAAAAGGTGGCCAGCGCGGTTGAAGCAATCAAGCAGCAGGTGCGCGAAGGTCGTCACCCGCTGGTTGCATGGTCTGGAGGAAAGGACAGCTCAGTTTTGCTGAACCTTACCTTCACAGCATTGCGCGAGATGAAAGCTGAAGGGTACGAGGTGCCTACCCTGCATTTGCTGCATTCGGATACCAAAATGGAGAACCCCAGAATTTTGATGTACAACAAGGGCCAAATCAAATCGATTGAAGCCTATGCGAAGGCATCCGAAATTCCCACCCGAGTGTGGGTCGCCTCCCCCAACCTGAGTAACGACTATTTGGTTGCCGTCTTGTCGGGTCGGTCAATCATGTCAGTTGGGGCGAACACGAAGTGCCAACAGATGGCCAAAGCGTCAGCGTTGGACCGGATCAAGCGCCAGGTTCGCGCCTACGTGGCCGAGAAAGACGGCGTGAAGCCGAAGGATGCAAATCTGGTCAGCCTAATCGGGACACGCTTTGAGGAGAGTGTATCGCGCGGCATCAGGATGAAAGAACGCGGTGAAAGCTCCACCGAAGCCGTGGATGTCATGGACAACGGCCAGATGGTGCTGAGCCCAATCGCTGACTGGACTACCTTCGATGTTTTCACCTACATCGGGTATGTGCGTTCGAATCAGCTACCGGCATACGACTCATTCGATGAGCTTGTCGAAATCTACCGCGACGCCAATGGCGGCGAATGCATGGTTAATTTGTACATAAGCGGTGTTGAGCAAGCCCGGCCGGCATGCGGTGCCAGGACCGGATGCTGGACCTGCGGGCGTATTACAAAAGACACGAGCGCTGACAACATGATTGCCACCGATGGTGGTAAGTACGAATGGATGGCACCTCTGCGAGATCTGAGGGCATTCATGCTCGCCAAACACTTCGATCCATCGGCGCGCTGCTGGCTGGCCCGCACGCTCAATGAGGAGACCGGGACCATCAAAATCGCGCCGAACGCGTACTCGCCGGCACACGTACTGGACCTACTTCGGATCATGCTGACCATCCAGATCCGCGAGGAGATCGCCGCCAGCAGCCTGGGCATCGCCCCACGCTTCACCCTACTGGATGAGCGTCAGCTGATCGCGATCGACTTTATCTCGGCTCGCTACGGCTACCAAAATTCATTCGTGGCGCTGCGCACCTACAAAGAAATCTACGAGGGTGGTAAGCGTTACGAGATCCCGGCTTTGGATTCGATTCCGACCTTCACCGAGAAAGACGTGTCGTTCCGCGCTGAAGTCCCGTTTGCCGACGCTGACTATCACAGCGCCTGGCGCGGGTTCCGCAACTTGGCTCACGCCATGGTCGACTGGGAGGCCACCACTACCCTTGCCGACGGAACCATTGTTCAGAACGCCAATCTTGGGGATTCATTTGAGATCGACCTCGAAGGCTCCGAATTGTTTATGGCATTTGACTTGGACTACGCACTAAAGCGCATTGGCCTGTTGGACAATCCGATGGGAGTGGTCGACTACTTCGTTGGGCTGGGCACCGTCACACTCTTCAAAGGCAGCCTTGGGGAATGGGACCGAATGGCGAAAATGAGCAATCAAATCTTTGTCCATGGGATCAAATCGATCCTTCATGATCCGCATGCACTGGTTAAGGCACTTCAGGAAAAATTCAACGTTGAGCCGCAAGCCGAAGCTATTCAGCCTGCGCAAAATGGACAATTTCAGCTGGGTTTGTGTCTGTGAGGCGTTGGAACTGAGTGAGGGTTCTGGCACGCGTTCGATGCCATGAAACTGGACTCATCAAAAGGAGCCTCTCATGACCCAGACCGCACCAGCACCAGCACCAGCACCAGCACCAGCACCAACGATCATTCCCTGTGACGCAAAAACAAACCTCAGCAAGCTTGGGGTCAAGCCCGGATGGTTCGTCCGCTTCGCTTGCTGCTCGATCTGGTTCGAGATCACCTACGTGGCTAATCGGTGGGTGCAGTGCGTTTCCCGCGACCCACACAAAAAAACTGATATTGCGTTTGTCGGCGATCACTACAGCGCCATCAACGACCTCTGCGACGGTAACCCAGGCCCGTATAAGAGTTGGATCGACAAGGACCGCCGGAAATCGTTTTTCGACAAGTTCCACCCTGAGCGCGAGAACATAGTGCGAGCGGAGCCAGTTGGAGCATCACAATGACTACTACTCCCAACACCCCGATGCCAATTCAAACCCTGAGGCAAGCCAGCATGTCGCTATACGATGATCTGGAGAAAACCCTTCGCTCCACCGGCTACGTCACCGGTGGCCAAGCAAATGAGTTGGCGCGTGCTGTAGAGGTGCTCATCAACGTCCGGGAAAAGGCACTTCATGACGGTGTGGCTGCGCTGCAAGCTCGGTTGGAAACCGTTCAGGCTTTGCTAAACACTGCGCAGGAAGGAACCGACGCCATGAACTCGGATGAATACCGAACCCGGGCCGTGGAGACAATGGACGCCCTGTCAGACGCCGGTCTGTTTGAGCCGATCGACGTGAATGCCATCGTTTCCCAAAGCAAGACTCCACTCGGCCGTGTGCGGCTCGTGATCGACAACACCGGCGGTACCGTCCACTCAACACTCTCCAATTATCCGGTAGACATCGTCATCGTGCGCCGTGACCAAGAAGAGGTCGACGACTCCGACAACGGCTACATGGATCTCAATAGCGTGCCGGTTGCACTCTTTGAGGCAACAGCAGATGGCTATGGCGATAACGAAGAGGTAGAGCACTTCTTCTTCGAAATCACGAGCGGAAAGGCCGTGAAGGCCCGCGAAGGCCGTTAGGGCGCACCGCTTAGGTACTACTTCCACCGGGGCGATAAGTACCGCCTCAGCTCGATCTCATCTGCCGAAAGCCGTTTTGTTTGCACCAGGTAGCGCGCTCACCCTCGCGCAGCTCCAACACGTTTTCGTAGGGCTCATCGACAATTAGGTAGCGCTTTGTTTCAGGGTCCTGACAAAGAGTCGAGTGGTCATTCCCAGGGGGCGTGATTGCCTCATGAACGTGTTCCCTTGCCAATGAAATGTCTGATTCGCTTTCTATCGGTTCCTAACCCTCCACCAATCACAGATACTGGCCGTAGGTCCCCATCCAGCGGGGGCGATTTCCTTGAGTGACGGAACACCCATGAGCACACCGGCCAGAAAGCCCAAGGCCAAGCCTAGTCAGAAGCCATTCAAGCCCACGCTGCAAGTACCGCGGTTGATTGGTTACCGTTCCTGGGTGAAACACGTTTACGACTTTACGCGGTACGTCCAAGACGACCCAGATGAGCAGGACCAGTTTGCCTATGCGGAGTGGGTCAGCTCTGGAAGCAGCCTAACTGGTGATCTCCCTTACCTGCTGCACCTTGTCACGCTAGAGACAGGCTGGAATCGTGGGTTGCAACTTGGTGCTGTCGAAGAAGCTCCCCGGCACCTGTACGTCCACGATGTTGAGGATCTTCTGGAGTTCACGACCGATGACATTCGTGCGGCATGGGCGCTTCGCCCCCAGTGTTGCGGATCGATGGAAGCCGCAGCCGAGCTTTATGCTCTATATCGAGTTCTCAATGGCGACGACGAATTCTATGCCGGCCCCACCACCTATCTGGGCCATCCTGACGTTGTCGCCATATTTGCTGAGCCGGAGAGCGAAGAACAGGCAGTTCAGATTGACGCTTCACTTTCCAGCACAGTTCACGATGCTGGGCCCATGGTTGAATTCGAATCTGGAGCAGTTACAGGGCTGAGCCTTGCCGATGTTTGCGATTTAACCACGGAGGGGTTGAAGGCGGCATGGGCCAACAGACCCGAGAGCTTTGCTTCGCTGGAGGCCGCAGCAGAGACGCTGGCCATCCTTCGATCCCTGAACGCAGAAGATCCTGAGCGGCCCAGCTTCCACCGCATGATGCAACACCAGCTTGTGCAGGAACTGGAAGATGCACTACCACTTGAACTTCAGGCCGCTAAGCCATCCCCGACAATAGAGCTTGCACTCCTACGCGCCGATCGCCGGACAGTGCGCAACCAGGTGTCGGTCATTCGCCCTGGCCAGGGAAACTTCAGAGCCAAAATGCTGGAGCGGTACGGTGGAGAGTGCTGCATTACTGGATGCCGGGTCGACGCCCTAATTGAGGCTGCGCACATCATTCCCTATCGCGGGGACCAGTCGGATGATCCAACTAACGGCCTCCTGTTGCGTGTCGACCTACACCGACTCTTCGACGCACACCTGGTGTCGATTGACCCCACCACACTCACTGTCGCAGTGGCCGCCGCGTTGGACGACGACGGGTATCAGTCCTTCCACGGAAAACGTCTGTTCGCATTCAGCCCAAAACCTCGGATTTTATTCCTTGAGACCCACTTCTCGACATTCAAGTCTCAGACCAAACCTGGGGTGCTGCGGACAAAGTAAGGAAGTGAACAGGTCATTATCCCGGGCCTAATGTTCGGATCGCAAGCGGGCGAAGACTTTGGATGGGCTCGGCCTGGGTTGCTTTGGGAATTACGTGAAAGACGCCGGGGCCAAGACAGTGCGTAAGTCAAAGGCGCTGCAACTGAGTGAGGGTTCTGGCACGCGATCGATGCCATGAAACTGGGGGCATCAAAAGGTGTGGTACTACCTAACCAGATTCTGACGGTTGACTATTAAGCTCGCGGGGCAAAGCGCATCGACGTTGCCTCCGGGCTTTCAATTGACAACACGCTGTCAGGCGATATCTGAGTAACGAGGAAAACAGGAGTAGGTCATGGACATTCAATCTCTGAAGCTAAACCTGAACAATGTAATGCCGATTCTGGATGTGAATCTCGGTGCCGCATATCGGGAGTATATGTCCGGAGATCTTCCCGCAGGCGCGTACCACTATGTCCGATCAAGGCATGAGGCGGCTCTTGCAGTGCTGTCCAGAGACGACCTGGAGCCCGAAGCCGCTTATAGGTCTTGTGCCTTGCTGGCAATTGATTTGCGCGGTGGACTGAAAGAATCAGCACCAAACACTTCAAGTCCTGAGGCTCAGGTGGAAGCGTGGTGGCAGTGCTACCGGGAGGCTGGTTTCACCGAAGTAAACCAGTTCTTTGATGCACCCATGCTGCCTTTGCCAGTTAATAGTGCCGAAAGTTAAGGGAATTGACCGATGTTTACCAAAGGGAACATGACAGTTTTCTTCTCCGAGAAGGATCAGTTTTCAAACTGGTTCATTTCGGAATTTGTGGTCAAAGGTGTGCGTTTCAACTGCGTTGAGCAATTCATGATGTATTGCAAAGCGAAGCTCTTCGGAGACGAATTGACGGCAGACAAAATCATGCGCGCTGCGCATCCCCGTGATCAAAAGGCGCTAGGCCGTAGCGTGGCTGGGTACAATGATGCCGCTTGGTGTGAGCGAAGAGGTCGAATCGTTGCACACGGTTGCTATGCAAAGTTTTCTCAAAGCCCTGTTCTACGTGATGCCCTTTTAGCCACAGGTACAACGGTGTTGGTCGAGGCAAGTCCCTATGATCGCATTTGGGGAGTTGGTCTAGGGGAACATGACCCGCGAGTCCTTGATCCTCGTCAATGGAAAGGTAAGAACCTGCTTGGCGTTGCGCTGACGGAAGCGCGGGAAAAACTGGTCGCTGACTTATCAGCAAAGACTACCGACTAAATCGAGGCGCAGCCGAAGCACACTCATCCGCGCCAGGTCACGACAAAGTGAATATCCGGTTTTCGGTTCCACGCACCAGTGTGAGAGGAAACCCAAACCGTTCGCTACCCGGAATGACTACCCAACCGAAGAAATGAAGCGTGGTTAAGCGCTTCATGTCCTCCTCACCGATGTGCAGATCTGGAAGCACCCTGTGAAGGTTTTCAGCTGCCTCGGCGTGGTTTTTAAAACGGCAAAGCGAGACGTACGACGGCGGTGCGGTTTCGTTGTTTGGCTTTGTCACAAGCCAAACTATGGCGTTCAGGGTCAGTATCGGTGCAAGCAAGCCGCCAATCGCGCCCATCAACCCGAACCTCGACATTCCTTCAATAAACCCAACAACCGACAGGGTGACCACTGTGATCGCATAAATAGCTATGAACGGCATTTAGAACCCTTGTATTTCTATTTTGGTGTGCCCGCGCACAAAGCCTTAACCAGCAACAACGGGGAACGATTTGGTTTCGGTACCGCGCACCAATGACAGTTGATGTCCCTCACTGCCCGGCGCGATGTCCCAACCGAAGAAATGAAGCATCACCAAACGCTTCATCTCTTCATCGCCGATCTGCAGTCCTGGGTGAGCCAAAGACAGTGCAGCCGCCGCGTCAGAGTAGTTCTTGTAGCGCCAGACACGTTTGGCAGTAGGTTTAGCAAAGCCATACAGTGCTACCCAACGGAGCCAGAGGAACAACCCGGCAATAATGAGGCCGATGCCGACTTGTAATGCCACTTGTTGAAGGAGTCCCAATTCAGTACCTATAGGTTCAAGGAAGACATCGGCCAATGTACCGAAGCTGGATGGAGTCGCCAGTCAAAACCAAGGCTGGAAATTCACGCCTCGAACCTGACAGGTAACCGAGGTGAAGTAGCCGGCAAAAGGAGCGGCCATTCAGAGGAGAGTGGGTGAGAGGAAGACCATCCGTTAAACTTAAGAACTGATCGAAAACCTTCTGAAACCAGGGCGACAGGGAATCATATTGTGACTTTGAACCAAACATTCGAAACGCCTAAACATCTGGTCGACGTTCTCGAAAAACGGCCATGCAATAAAGCTGAATTCCTCACATTCGTGGCCAACTGGACGGTGTACGGCGATTTCCTGTTGAGCCAGGCTAAGACCCGCAAAGATCTGCCACATCACCCACTCAACACCGAAGACGGCCAATCCAAATTTGTTGCCGAGGTGACGCGCATCCAGGAAACGTACAATCAGGTTTCAGCAGATGTGCGTGCACAAAAATTCAACCTCTCAGGCGCTGAGATGCGTCGGATTGGTGACCATTTCAGCCAGACAGCTCTGACAATGGAGCAGGCCTTCGCAATCTTCCAAATGCCATAGGGGCACCCGCCGCCTTCCGCCATCTAAACCTGGTCATCGACCTAGCATGGCTTGCGGTCGAAATGGTGGACCAGTTCCGAGTAGATCCTGGGGAGATTGTCCATGTGGACATCTGTAATTTAGTAGCGCCGCCAGGGTATGACACAGCGCACACACCCTAGCAACGGCTCACCCGATATGGAGACACCCATTGAATAGCAGAACTGAATCGCCCGGCGGGCAGCCCACAGCGACACCGGCGGATATTGTGCTGAACGCGGACGAGCAGGCCGTGGTGGTTCGGGAAGTCAAATCAATGGCCTCAACGCTGGGTATCCTGGTACACCTGACCGCCAACGGTAGTGAAATCTCCCACGAGACCGCCGCAAGTGCTTTACGCAGTGTGGAGTACACGATTCAAAAGGTGGGAAAAATCCTGAATGTGGAAACACAGACTGCCGCCGACATCGAAGAACGCCATGCAAAGTTGCGCACCGCGAACCAGCGCGTGCGTGAACTGGAAGCACAACTCGGCCAGGCCCAAACACCGGCAACGATATTGATGGCATTGCGCTGCCTCAAGGAGAAGCTGACTCGGTGGTGGGAGTTGGAGGGATTTGGTCACGTAAGTGAGGTTATCTTTGAAGCGTACGGCTGCCGGGTAAAGCTATCCTGTCATCTGTTCGGTGACTTCCCACTCGTTGATTCCCCAACACCACTAACCGACAGGGAACGCAAAGTCCTGTGGTACGAGAGCCTGCGCGATCGAGGGTACGAGCTTGAAACCTCCAGCGGAGATACTGCTATCGTCGACAATGACGCAAGCCGCAAGGCTCTGGCAGCTCTGATCGCCAGTCGCTTCCCTTCCGGGACTATTATTGGCATCAGCAACATTGGCCGCCGTGGCTCGAGCACACTCACCATGCGTGATATCGAACTAATGATCACCAACCTCGAGGACATCGCTGCCCTTCCGGCAAGTACCCAGTAACTTCGATCATCGTCTAGGGCATGCTGGATGATGGTAAATTCGGGCATCGGGGACGAAGATCTCTCGCCACATCGGATTTCAACGACTTGAAGGTAGTGACCGCGTTTGCCGAAGCCATGCGAGAGCAGAACCACCGTGCACACTGCACTCGGCCGAATGCTCTGCTGCATAGAGGTGGCGTCTTTTTACAACCTACACATTCCATCTCCCGCGCTTGGAAGTGGCCTGGCGGCCCAGGACAAGCGGCACTTCAGGAAGAAGCCATCGATGCGCATGTTTGACGATATCTCCCCACGCTGGAGCCAGGACGCTAAGCGTTCGACCAAGCCACTGACCATACTGTCGCCGTATATCACCGGTGACGTCGCCCTCGGCCTGGTCAAGGGCAAGGTCGGCGCGCGGATCTACACGCTCTTTGACGCAGAGGTATTCGCCGCCGGCGGATCTTCGCTGAAAGACATCAAAGGTTTAATGAACGCGCACCAGGTGTATCGACTAGACGGACTGCACGCAAAACTGGTGACCGATAACGCCAGCTTTGTCACCGTCGGTAGCCAGAACCTCACCAGAGGCGGCCAGTTGAACAATGAACTCAGCGTTTACCTCAAGGATGAGCCGGCGCGCCTGCAGGCCATGGCCGTGGTTGAGCCCTGGCTAGAGAAGGCCTCGCTGATCACACCAGCAATGGTCGCTGACATGGAAAAGGACATCGAGCGGCTCCGGGCGATGTACCGCAAGTTCAAGGAAGAATGTGACAAGCACCAGGAGAAGGTTGATGCCGCGGCAAAGCAGCTTGCGCGCCGGGAGCGCCAGGCGGCTCAAGCGAAGACCCGTGCTGCGATCGGGGCCAAACTGAATAAGGCCCTCTCAACGGGTACGACGAAGACCGGTCAGGTGACGCGAAAGGACGTGGAGTCCACACCATTTCTCAAGATCGACAACAACGCGAGTCTATTGAGGTGGGAGCGCAAGCGTGGCAACGATATCGTCCTACGCAAAGGGATGAGGTATTTGTGCTTCCAGGACTCAAACGCCTTCGGATGGGCCCGGGTGGCGGAGAAGCAAATCACACGGATCGGATTGTCAATCCTGTACGAAGCGGGCGCGCTCAAAGAATTCCCAGAGCTCACGATGATACTGTCGGCGCGCCCACAAGACCTGACGGGCAAACCGGACGGTACAAACCTGGTGGTCAAGCTTTTGGACGGGAAGAAAATGGTCTGCACAGTACCGGTGTCATTCCTGCTTGATGAAGTCACGGCTTTCCCCGCGCGCCGACCAGGTTACCCACAACTTCCAAGACGCTTTGGCACTCCTGCCACGCCGCCGCCAGCCAGCCCTACGTTGTCCAAAGCTGTGGCGGCCTGGATTGCCGCCAACAAAGCAAAGTTCGAGTTGCTCGTGTGCAAACACGTCACGGAGAGCTTCGAGTATGCCGACGGGGACAAACTGGCCGGCGTGAACGCTGCTAGTTTCTTCGGGAAGATAGGTAGTCGAGTCGACGTAACCGTCACCAAGCTGGGCAACCATCCAATCCTGCATGTAGCACCACAGGAACGCCGCGGGTAACAGGACGCACCTGCAGCGGTCTATCATAGGGACAGACCGCTGAGAGAGCTCTGAAATGTGCAGCCACTACGAAGCCCCAACGACAGATCGCCTCTTGCTAGGCTACGGCGTAACCCCTGATCAGCCGTTCAAAAATGACCTGTGGCCAACGTACAGTGGTCCGTTCATTCGTGCCCGACCTGAGGAATCCGTTGACGAGGGTGATCACAAGTTCGAGGCCCTGATCGGACAGTTTGGTCTGCTCCCCTTCTGGGCGAAGGACAAAAACCTGGGCCGTCGAACTTATAACGTGCGCGCAGAAACTGCCGATAGTAAGCCCTCGTTTCGCTCAGCCTGGAAAAAAGCTCAACATTGCGTGATACCAGCGGCCGCGATTTATGAGCCAGACTGGCGAAGCGGCAAGTCGGTACCGACCAGGATCACACGCACTGACGATGGCGTCATGTCGATCGCGGGGTTATGGGAGCAATGGAAGAGCCCAGAGGGCGAGATAGTACATAGCTACTCGATGTTGACGATCAACGCCGCAGAACACGACCTGATGAAGAACTACCACAAACCCCAGGATGAGAAGCGCATGGTGGTAATTCTCAGCAATGGACTCATCGAGGACTGGTTGAATGCCACTACTGATGAGAGCCATGAATTCTTGCGGATGTATCCTGCTGACCGTCTGAAGGCGGAAGCCCAATCAAGCTGATCAGCTTGGCTGGAGGTGCTGCATTCAGCCCGTGATTGGTCCCAGGCGAGTGCTTCCGCTTACTCAAATGCGCTTCGCTCATTGGCCAGTTGTTCGTAGTTCTCAATCTTGTAGGTTGTGGGCCATGCGAGTGATCCACTCAGGATGGTGCTACAGCGCATGAAGGTGCCGTTGTCTTTCTCGAAGAAATCCCAACCACCGCGCCTGTGGCAAAGTTCTGTTAACCCGCTAATTCCGTTATCACCTTCTGAGGCGACGGTAACCTTGTGGCTCAACAGATCTGGATAATGCTTCCCGTTGACCATGTACAAGTGATCGATTAGAAGTGCGCCGTAGTACGCCATAAAACAAGCGAACGCTGCGACGATGATGGTTTGAAACGTGGATAGAGTTACTACTTGTTGATCTTGCATTTTTGGATTCCTATGGCGGGCGGCTGAACTGCGGCCTGGCCCTTGCTCGAGCTGATCAGCTTGACCGGAGGGTGACTTTCATCAACGTGCCGGCCGGGATCGGTTGCAACATCTCGCCGAGATTGATGGTGCCATTTACGGTTTCAATGATGCCATCGCCACACTGTTTGCGCTGTAGGGTCAGTGTCCAATTTTGCAACGGTCCATCACCAACGGTGTCCATAACATGTTGGCCCAGACGCGCCAGGAACCCGTCCGCATTGGGTTGCTCCTCGCTTGACAGCGTGCCCACATACCTGCAGCCATTGACGCCGACCAGTGACACCCCGAGACGGAGATCCGGATAGATCTCATGGGCTGGCATGACAACTTCCTCGGCAGCGAATGCAGCGGTTGTAAAACTCGCCAATGCCAACGCAATCAGTAGAACGTGTGAGCGGCGAAATGTTTTGTGCATGTGGTCATTCCTTAGATTGAGATTTGATTGGCCCAGCGCCAGCGCGGGGAAGTTATTTCGACGGCAAACGATCGAAGGCCTTCAGCCGTTCCTCACGCGCCCTCTTTTCCGCCATGTATTCAGGTGTCTGAGCAATCCCCAGCTCATCGATGCCATAACGTTGCTCATCGCTGAGAAAGACCGGAAGGACGTAGCGCAGAAAGAGAGCAACCAACCCTATACTGATAAGCGCGCCCAAGAAATTGAGCAGCAAGATCATTCCTATTTCTTCCATAGTCTCTGCAGTCCCTTTCAGTGCCTTGACTGCGCCGTCGACGGGCCAGAGACCAAGTGAAAGTTTCGCCCGATCGCCTGCTCAGAAACGTTACGCCGGAATTTCGAAGGCGTATTGGCGCTGAGCTCAGGCTGAGCATCTACCCTGGTCATCCAGTAACCGCGACCTGACTCCCAGGAATCGCAGTAATACTGATGCCCGTCCCAGGCATGGAACGTGCGGCCAATGGTGCGGTGGGCCGGGTGAGTCTCCGGCGTTTTGATTACGGTCTGAATCACGATGTTCAATCCTCAATCCGGGTATTACGCCTTCAGCGCTTATGCAGACGGGGCAACGCTGGTGACTACAAGCCCCAACTCAGTTGCATAGGCCAGTGCCGCACTTTTGGATTCGACACAATCAATCCAGTACGCTGGATCTTGAACAACGGCGATCGCAAATGGGGGGACTTCTGACACTTCATCTTGAAGGTAGATGTAAACCTCCACGCCCTGGCGAAGGTAATCTGCCATTGACGCCCGACTTTCAGGGAAGACCCGCATGACGTGATCCTTTTGGGACTGGCTGAGGCCATCCAGGTTGGGTTCCCGCGACGCGTACAGCTTGTGGTTCTTCTTCATTGTTCCTACCTTGCCGAGATGGCAGCTGCGATGTCACGGCGGCTTACAGTGCCATCTTGATTGATCCGATATGACTCGTTAAGCGGGGATAACACCTCGTCCGTCAGTTCGCCTGCCCTGCACATCACGCCCCCGAACAAAAAATCCCAATCCAGCGTGCTTGAATCAACCAAATCGTCCTGTTCAAGCACATCCAAGATAGGTGCTACACCAAGCACTTCGGCTGCAGCCATCTGATGCGTCCCCTCCAAAGCAATATAGAAGTCTACGCAATCGACAACACGAATCCTTGGCGCGCCCAAGCCACGCATTTTATGAATAACTTCGGTCAGCTTGTCCTGGTCCACACAATGGATGGTGAAGAGGCTATTCATGAGGAAATCCTATGATTCTTGGTTATGCATGTCAGTGGTCTCTTCCCACTCGACCACATCCCAGCTGTAGTCGATTTCTGAGCCATCATCAGCTGTTCGCCAGGTGCAGTCATCCTCATCAACATGGATCAGACGGTGATCTTTGATGCTCCCGCTGAAAACGTGCTTGAGCCGGCATAGCACCTCCTCACCCGGATTGGGGATTCGATCCTTCGACTTAATCCATGCCATGGCGGATTCCCCTAACTCTTGGTAACAGAGGTGTCGCGTGTCAGAAAGTCCATCAGGAACTCAACCCACAGGCCTGAGTTGTCGTCGCCAAGCTCAAGTGGGAAGTGATCGGGATTGGCGGAGTGCTGGGCACGGTAGTCCGCGCCAAACGCTTCGATATCTTTCCGTACCTCAGCGAGGAACTAATCTAGATGCTGCGCCATTGGTATTTTCCTCGGAATTTCATTTTGCCGGCCCATTGTGGTTTGGTGCCAAGGCAAGGTTGTTCAACTGGCTGGCTGGCCCGGGCGAAAAACGCATTTATTTTCGTCGAAGTGTGCGATGACCTTCCCGTCCTCATCGAAGTACTTCACCTTCCACGTTGGGTGAAAGCTGCGGGCTGTCTTCCCGTATTTCAGCTGGTTTGCCATTTGCACGTTCAAGTTGGCACTGGCATTCAAGCCAACGATTGTGCCCATCTTGCCGTCCACCTCGACCTGCATGCCCAGGCGAGCGAACTCAATTCCACGGGTGCGGTTCATATCGTCGACAAACTGTTGGGCAATGACTTGTTGTTTTGGAGAGGCCATTTTCTATTCCTAAAAGCGGCACTTCAGGATTGATCTGTTTTTAGCCCGGCTACTGGGGCCTAGCTGGGCGCAGTCGCACAGATCTAGCGCCGCAGGGTGCGATCAATGGCGTAGCAAAGCTCTTCGCCAACAACCACCAAATCAGCGGCCCCAGATTCTACGTGCAGAACTGGGATGCAACCATCCGCACCCTGAGGGCCCACGGTGAAGGTCATGCCATCCACCCTCACGGTTTCAACGCCCTGAGCGTCGCAGCCTAGGTACTCACCATAACGCCCGTTACCTTTCATGCTAATGATGGTTTCAACCGCTTCACCAATGCTGGTGGTAGGGAATTCTTCCTGAACACTTGTGGTCATTTTCGCATTCCATGAATTTTGAATTTTAGTTCGAGACGGAGGCCACAGAGCCTTCATCGGTGCTATCTACGCGCTCCCACTCAGAGAAGTACCCGTGATCGACCAGACGTTCGACGCGGACCTGGCCGGGGGTATCAACCCACTCGGCAGAGCGCAGCCATTCGACGAACTCTTCAGGGGACTGCCCAGATCGCATCTGGAAGGTTGCCAGTGAGCCTTGAAGCTCTATTTGAGACCATTCGTTCCCCTCATCGTCATATCCACCACCCCAGCTTACCTGGTCCCAATCACGGAGCATTTTTGCGACGTGGTCGCCATAAAAGCGGCGCACATTGGTCTCGCGCCAGCCGGCGTCGAGCAGATAAGCGCGATCGACATTGTCCGTGAGGCTATAAAAATCGGGACCATTCACGCTCGCTTCACTGACGAAGTACCAATAGAGCGAACCTACAACTGGATGGGTGGCCGTTACGACCACACCAGTACGGGTTCGCACGTCGGAAGTGTTGTAGTTGCTCATCTGATGCGTCCTCAGTGAATTGCTTTAGTGACGTCATCATCGAGCAGGTCGAAGCGTGCCAGAACCCGTCACTCACACTTTTTTGCTTCTAAATCACCATCCGGTCCGGACCCCACGAGTGTCCGGTTACCCACACTTCTCACCTCAGCATTCAGGTCGGAGCTTTGGAACTGAAGCCTTGGTATTCAGATTTGGGGTTCCAACCAAATGACACTCGATTCAAGTTCAAAGAACGGAACCACACGCTCCGATGCCCGGGCGACCTCAATGTGGGTCACAGGATGCAAAACCGTATCCTTAGCCATGACCCTTTGGAATTCTTCGCTGGAAAGCTTGTGTCGATGATTCTCTTCATCAACGAACTCGCCGCAGGCGCGGAAGATCGCGTATTCGGATTGAGTCAAAATCGCAAGAGCGGCAACTGCGTCTGGGGTTAGCGCGGCCGCATCGAGCAAATTCAGAATGTCCGCCATGCGCCAGGTTGTTTCTGGCGTTTCTTTCGTTTCAATGGCGTCAATGATTTTCAAAGCCATAGCGGCGGCCGGCACATTCTTCCAATGCTCACTGATCGCGGATTTCAACTCGGCAATGCTACGAGCTTTGACCATACCGCCTTTTCCGTTCATGCGTGTTTTCCTCTGTTTTCGATATGGGCCAAACGGCTCGCGGGTAACTGGAAACGCATGCCTACGATCGATCCTTTCCAGGTGTGCCATAAGCACTGCTTAGAGAAATTTCTGCTCAAGGAAAGACCTGATAGTTACGACGCTGCCACCGGTCCAGCCCCGTACCGAGGCTAGAGGTGATGCAGATCTGGCTACCCGTCGTAGCCCGTGAGTGTGAATACGTTCTCCCACTTCTTATCGCAGTCATCGCAGGACGAGGCCTGGCCGATAGAGTCACCGTGAAAGGTCAGGTTAGTGCCTGAGAACGTAACGTTTGGGCTCTCACACCATGGGCAGACGTAACCCTTGGGATGATTGACGAATTGGTGGTCTGTCATCGGTTTTAACGCCATGTTCACTCCCCCTCTTCTTCAGTCTCGACGGTCAAGCCGAGGGTCACGATTTCAGCTGCAGCGGTCGCCAGGCCGTCGCCCGCAACGATCAACGCTTCACCTAACCTAAGGCCCTCGGGAGTTGCTTCGCCGTAACCGTGTGAGCAAACAAAATCTTGCAGCAGGTCGACATCGATCGCCGGCTTCGGGATCGAAGAGTTAGCGGCTGCGGCATCACCCTGGGCCTGGACTGCATCAATCTTGCGCATCAGCTCGGCGTATTCTTTCGGTGATGTCAGAGTCGGGTTTTTGACCCATTCCGCAAGGGTGGTAAACGGGCCAAAACGCTCCAAGCACGAAGCATGGCCGTAGATGCCACCTGTGAGCTCGCCGGTGTACGCTTCGCCGTTGTCGCGCTTGTAAACCCGTTTTGTATGAGCAACGAATGCCTCAGACATCGGCTTGCCGCACTCTTCGCATGGCCCCAACTGATCCCCGCCACGGTTCGCAGGCCGGATGGTTTTGATTACGTTGCCGGTGAATGTACCCATGATTGTTCTCCAGTGATAAAGGACTGTGGCCATCATCAGGTGACGCAAGGAGTGCCAGAAGCGGGCGACATGACTATTTCTGTGACGTTGATTAACGGCCGGCAGCCGAGGCAGGGCCTGTAGTGGTCGTTAAGTACCGAGGATCAGGAATGGTGGAATGACAAAGCCCCGGACAATGCCGGGGCTTGGGAGGGTGGAATGGCCGATTACTTCAGATCATATTGATCAACGTAGCTCCCCGGCCCCAATTCGTGTTCTTTGCCATTGCCATTCGATTCAGTGACAACGAATGTCTGGTCGAGTCCGTGGGTGTCGCCCTCCAGTCTCACCCCGATTGACACGTTATGCCGTACCAGCAACTCGCGAAGCTCCTGACGGAAGACATCAACATCAAATGCCATTATCCAATCCTTCTTTTACGGTGGTGTTGGCTTGAGCCAGGGCAGCAGCCTCAACCTTCGCGGTGACGTCCTGTTGGTCAGTTAGCGGATTCCCGCAGCGGCGAATGGAGCGTGGACCGGTACGGATCTCAGATTTGCAGCTGGTCGGCTTGCTCTTCTGTTTGACCTTGACGATGCCGCAAGCGCTGCAGGTACCCAGCCAATACTTCAGGGTGCTGCCCGGGTTGTTGATAGCCGTTTCAACCAATTCACTGGCATGCACCAAATCAGATGCATAACCCTCACTCACCAGCCACTCACAAGTGGTGGTAACGGCTGAACTCTTCACCGCAGCCTTGATGGTTTTGATCAGCGACTTCGACATGGCGCGCGGATCAACGATGCGCCCTTGAGGAACCTCTATTGCTTTGGTGGTCATAGCGTAACCCTACGTTTTCGGAAGTGACTCCATCTTCACGGTGGTCAACGCGTGCCAGAAGCCGCCTTTGAAAGATTTTTTGAGCCGGGCCGGGCCGGGCCTGCCAATATCCCTAGTGCCATTCCCCTAATGACGGCTTCTTCAGATCGGAACTTGCACGCCTGGGACAAGCGAAGTCCCGTGATCGGGCCGCCATCACTAGTTCAGGAGAGCCGGGCGATTTCGTCATCAAGCGCGGTGGTGTTCCATTTGAGCTGGAACTCCTTGCAGGCTTTAAGGTACTCAGCTGCGCGCGTATTGCTATCGAGTATCTCCTTGTCCACCACTGACCACATTGGATCGTGATCGCAGCAACGACGGTGCTGCACGACGAAAACATCAGGCAGTTCATGAGAGCGGAATTGCCCTTCACGAATTGATTCCCTGCATACCGAACAAATCATAGGCCCGTGCTTTTGCTGCTTAGCGTCCACGTATTCGTAACGACGACTCAACTGAATGAAAATCAGCGCGAGCCACGGCATATGACTTGTCAGCGACGTTTCCGTGTCCTCCTGTTCGTAGTGCTCAACGGTATCGAGCCAGTCGTAAAACCCCTCAAAGCTGTTGAACGTCGAAAGAAATGAGGCCCCTCCGAGATCAGCGATCGTGTCCAGGACGTAGGCATGCAACTTTGCAAACTCATCCTGGGAAATGTCAGGGATTTCAACGAAATCTATCTGCGGGACAATTTCGCCCCGTGTGGTCGGCTTCATGAACGCCAGCGACTCTGAAAGTTCTGTGAGGCTGATGCAATCTTCAATTTTGAACATCGTTGGCGTCCTGTGTAGAGGTGCAGTTAAAGTCCGGTGGGCTCAGTAAAGTGAGGCAATCATCCGGCTGTTTGCGCCGTGCCAGTACCCCCTCTCAGAAATTTCTGTGATGTACCCGCCCGCTTCTGCGCTCCTCTCAGGAACACCGCCACGCTCACCGGCTTGGCCGTTCAGTCCTTCACTTGGGAACTCATTGCAGCGTGTATTTCGAACTCCAGATGCGGATATAAAGCGGGGCTATGCTGGCCATCGGAAACCGGCAGCAGGAAAACAATTTGTAGGCCTGCTGCTGGCACTGCCAGAGCAACTACAGAATCCTCACATCCCAGCGCCAGCTCCAAGGAGAACGATGTGAGCAGACCTACGAAATTTCAGAACAGAACGGGCGGAACGTGGAGCAGCGTTTCCGTCACCAATGATACTGGCGACGTTATCGGAACCATCCGCGAGTCCCAACGCCGGAACAAAACAAAATGACCCAACAACAGGCACAGAAAAACCCTTTGCATGACGTCCCACCTGGTACCTATTACGGATCGGGCCCGGTGTGTGGTATTCACAAATACTTCGGGCCCGGCGGCGCTGAGGTTACGTTCACGCGCAAGTACGCCCTTGGAGGTGATTATCCGGGCACCCCAATTCCGCTGACACTGCAGGGCATCGAGCTGGAACAAATTCTGCGCACCTGTGGCGAGCGGATCAATATTGCCCCCCGGCGGCCGGGCGCGCTAACTCCACAATCACCGCCAGACGGTCGTTGCGACATCCAGCCTTCGGGGATAGATTGGTTAGCATAGGAATGCTATTGCACAGATAACCTAGGAGATGGGTATGGCGTTCAGTTCAGACACAGTAGAACTCGATCGTGAATCGCCTGATGTTAAGATCAAAGCCTCAGAAGACAAGGTGATCATTACTGTTGAGGTGAAGTCACAGCTGATCGCCGACGCCTATGTAGCCTCGTTAGATTTGTTCACCAGAGTGTTCCTTGCTCAAGCGGAACCCATCCCTGCCGAGACTATTTCTTCGATTGTATCTCTGATGGTGCCAAAAAAACCTGTGTCCTCGACATTGCTGCGCGAGGCCCGAATGCTCGCCCAGGCCAAAACTGAAATACTTCAGAGCCAGGATTGGGTGACCTCGAATGAAATCGCATGGCTCGCAAATTTCAGCAGCAGCAACCCAAGCTCCCAGCCCAACAAATGGAAGAAGGCAAGAAGGATTTTCGCCTTAAACCATGAAAGCATTGACTACTTCCCGCTCTACGGACTCGACCCAGCCCATGGATTTCGCCCTTACTCTGCCCTAGAGAGTGTGATCTGTGTTTTGGACGCGATAAAGGACGGATGGGGCATGGCCTTCTGGTTTGCGTCGCCAAACACCTTCCTTGGTGGGAAGCTGCCAAAGGACGCACTCCCTGATAATCCTTCAGGTGTGCTGTCTGCTGCTAAGGAAGAGGTGGCTGGGCTTGCTCATGGATGACAAGCCTCCGAATCTGCCGCCCACGCCCGGCGAACCGATGCACCTACGCTTCTACACACTTGGAAACGGATTGGTACTGCTACACAGGTTTCATTTGAAGAAATACCAGGACAGACAGTTCAATGACACATCCCTGGGTAATGCCCGATTCAGCCCCATTCGTAATTCGTCGGGAGACATCATCCCCACAATCTATGCTGGCAGCAGCTTTGAATGCGCAGCAATGGAAACCGTCTTCCGGGACGTTGCCTATGGCCCACCCCCAAAGTACTTCCAGAAATCAAAACTTAAAGACTTCATGTTTTCCACGCTACTGACGTGGGGTGAGGATTTACGTTTGGTTGATTTATCCTCAAAAGCATTGCGCGCCCTCAACATCAGCCGCAACGAACTGATAGACACCGATGGGGATATGTACCCGGTTACTCGGAAATGGGCTGAGGCGATCCATGCATATGCCCCAGACGCGCAGGGCCTGCGTTGGACTTCCCGCCAGGATGATACTGCCCAGTGCTTTGTTTTGTTTGGGGACAGAATTCGACCAGAGATCTTTGCTCTCAATCGGCACAACACCGTCAGCGTCCTCGATGATGAGGCGACATACAACAAGCTGCTGGACTTAGCCGAAATGATTGGCGCGCGTATCGTTCCCTGACTACTGGCTTTTTCTTAAGTCGTCGCGGTGTACCAGCCCTGGTAATAGCGCATGGGCTCAATTCCAATGCTGGCTGGCTCGTTAAGCCTGGCGGAAATACGTTTCACCGCGGTGAAGACGATATCGATCGCATCGTGGTGCGCCTTGAGCATGCCCTCGGCCGTCGTTGGATGCTCGGTTTCGAAAATCATCCAGTGCGTCCCGACTACATTCCCCCTGATGATCAACCTGCAGACTGAACCTTGCGAACTCGCATCAACTTCAATTTGCAGATACGCCGCGAAGGTCTCTCGACCGAATATTTTCCGTCTGGAGTGAATGGCTACGTGCTCTCTGATCAGAGCGTTGATGAATCGCGCTTTGGTCAATCGATCATGCATACGGTCATTCCTTCGTTTCATCGGTCGCCGCTGTCTAAGGACCGGAGGGAAATGTTGAGCATTCCATTTGTACTAACTGATCCCATCGGGTTTTCAGCATCTTCAGGTAAAGCTCTCCTGGAACGTTGTCGTAGGCGTCTATCGCAAAGGCATCATTGACTTCGATTAACGCCGTTTCACCAGTAGAGATTAGGCCGAAATCAATTGCATAGCTCACCGGTGCGCCAGGATTAAGGGACATTGCACGTACTGCCGAGGAAACCGTATCCCAATCTGGGATGCAAGCACGATCCCCTTCGTAAAAGCCCAGGAAAGCCACTGAGCCATCGACAACGTACGCCCGCCACTCACTTGCCCAACTGACGACATCACTACACCACACCGGTTCACTTGGTGGGGCACCGGCCGCGCGATGGTCATTGAAGTAATCGAGAACATAACCACTGAAGAGCTTGGGCCGCTTTGAAGGCTTAACAAAGACTCGGGTACCGGCCTTTGCAACCGATAACGCATCTCTTAGCCGGGCCTGCCAGACCCTACGGTGTAGGTAGCTCTCCAGTACCGCCGGGTAAGAATCAATCACGGGCATGGTGATATCGCGCTGGCGCAATGCAGCTTTAATGAAGCCCATGCCGCCCACAACAAGATCAGCATGACGGGTATCCACCCTCCCCCGGTAAATCTGAGACAGGGCCGCGATTTGAAAGGTCGTACCTGCCGCTGCCAAAGCTTCGATGACAAGCTTCTCCTCTGCGCCCAAGCGGTACCCAGATTTGTGTTCCAGGATGACGGTCATGCTTTCCTCTGACGCTCACTGGGGGTGTGCACCAACACTCGTGCGGTGCTGTGGCATCCAAACAGCGGCTAACTAATACTGCCCTGATGGGCTTGAAGACGAATCCGCCACCGCCGAAGCCAAAGTCGCATCGTCCAGGTACCGAGATACCCGCGTAGCCGATTCAGTAACTCTTCACGGTGGGCATCGTGGTACCGGCCACCACAGAGCGAGATAGAATCAGGTAATTTCGCGATCGCGCGCTCTGCGCCATCCCCGCAGAACTCAGCAATCCGGCGTTGGCTGTTGATGGGGGCATCCGTGAAATCGCTGACCTGTAACGGTCGGCCCACGCGGTTTTCAAGACAAGGGAGACAGAGCATCCCATGTCCGTTGGGATGAGCGCGGTTCCATAGGTCGTTGTGCACCATGTAATAGTCGCCACCGAGCGTGTCCTGGGGACAGTCCTGGCAAGCGAATCGCGCCATATCACTGAAAAGTTGCAGGGCCTCAAGGCACAAGCGAATAGCTACCTGATCATTGGAGATCAATGACAAAGATTGCTCCCCGCCACGCAATTCACCGTTCCATGCCCCCGAAGGGCAGCGCCCACCCAAAGGTGGCTGCGCGCCCTCACCGGCTCCACACTTGAATTGAAAGACCAGTCCCGTCGCATGCGTCATTATCCGACCTACAACATCAACACTCCAGGCGAAGTGCCAGTTGTATTCGCCATAGTCGTATGCGCTTTTAGGCTGCGAAACCCTTTTCTTGACGGTCATGATCACGAAATCGGTTATTGCTGTTCATCGACCAACGGGATTCTGATTGCGCTCTGCACCACAAAGAATGCATGAGTGCCGACATCAACGTTTTTGAGGCCCGTTGTCCCGGTGCTATCGACAAGTGTCCCGGGTACAACTGTTTCGATCAGAGTTTCACCGTCGCGGCGCATACAGGCAATGGCTGCTGTTCCTTCCTCCGGATCGATACGGCCTGTGGAATTTTTTACAACGCCAAAGTTGATGCCGCATGTCTCTTGAAGCATGTTCACTGCACGATCGGTCACGGCGGTGAAGTTGCCATTTTCCTTGCTCAAGGAACCCCAGTTTTTGATGTGGCCACTGGGCCTGTCGCCCGAGCTGCTCAAGACAAACGGAATCGCTGTTAAGCTGGGGACAATGATGACGTCATTTTCTGCTAATGCCGGGGATGCCAGGGCCAACAAAACCAACGCTGCTACTGCCTTATTCATTGCTACTCCAATGGGGATTGAGGGATCAGAAAATTGTCATGAGCTGCCTACGATTTAGCTCGGGTCTTGCACTGCTTTCCACTGCTTAGCTTTAGTTAATGCTGCTTCCGTCTCTTTGGCTTCTTTACGACAATCACTCGCGATGCCCCATAAGTCTCCATGAACCAACGGGGAGCCTGCGTTAGTCATCGCCAACGCATGGGTCACCTTGATTTGATGGCAAGGTGCTTCAGAAACGAAGGCTTGAAGATCCTCAGTGGATACCGGATGGTCTTCCTTCCAGATCCCATAAGCTATGCCCCCAGCGATCAACGCCGCAGCGAGCACGCTCAGCCTGGCTCTGTTCAAAGCTTTCCCCTGTTTTCGATTTCTGCACTGCAATCAGGATAACGGCCTGGCACAAAACCCCAAAGGCAATTCCTGTCGAATTTCACACGATGAAGACTCAACGTGCGGCCTGGTACCAAATGGGATACGGCGCTTCGTCAATGACGCGTAAAGGCGAGATTATCTCGAAAATTTGCCACCCAGCATTTGAATAGCGGCATCCGGAGCAAGCGAATAAACTTCCGGTAATTGATCGGCCTTGGAGTTACCAGATGAGCAGCTTTTTACGATGGACGCTTTTATCCGCGGCGCTGTGCTGCTTTGTCGCGCTGCTGTACTTCAGGGAGTCCCCTTACTTTCCCACCCTCGGCCTGCTGACCTTCGGAATTCTTGGTATTCCAGAACTCTTGCTCATGTACCGCTCGCTGAAAGCACGATCGGTAAGGCCTGGGGCTAGCCGGTTTTTGAACCCGAACCTGGTGTGCATTTGTTTTTGTCTGCTTTTTACCCTGCTCTTGGCCGTCACCCTGTTCGCTCCGTCCCCTGTGGGTGCCTACACATTCGTCGCCTGGCTTTTGACGGTCGAAGTGCCCCTTCTGGTCCGCCGTGTAAAAGCCAACCGAAAAGTGAAAGCACGTTAACTCCTGGCCCTACGCCTGCCGGCCAAGGACATACGCAAACCAAGCCTTCGCGACAACCGCCAGCCACTGGAGAAGCATCAAGGATGGAAGAAGAGCAATTTCTTCGGTGGCTGAAGTCCAGGCACGCAAACTGTGCCCCGGGCGATCCTGAAAACATCGTCGCGGAAATGAAACGCACCGGGCGCTGCAAGTGGAAAGACAAGTCCGGCCGCGATTACAAAGCGGTATTCCAGTCGATCCACGGGCTGTTCATTGTTGAGTACTGATTCCCCCCACCCCGCAAATTCCGGACATCCACATTTAGGTAAATGTCCATTCCACGCTAATTCCCTATCAGAGTCACCCTCCGCGCCGCCGGGCAAGTGAGTGTGGCTATGGCCGTATCAGCACTGATGATTACTCACTATTTGGGTTGCCGCCGCGGGCATTGTGGAGTAGACCGAATCATTTCTGGCCCGATCGCTCAGGGGTGCAACATGGGAAACGAACCCTTTATCTTGAAGTCGGTGACCCGGGCCCGCGAGTGGGTCGATGCCTATGCCACGTCCCTGAAGATCGAAAAGGAAGAATCCTCCAGCGTGCTGGCATTGCTTTGTGGCTTTGGCTCCTGGGACGTCATGGTTTTCGCCATCGAATCAATGCCGCCGACACCCTGTGACGAGTCCATCGGTGAAGACGGGGCCAGCGAACGATTTGAGGGGTATATGCACGTTTTGGTGTGCCTGCAGAACGTCAGGCCAGCCATAGCCATGTTCATTCTTGAACGGCTCTCGCCGTCGGCGAACTATCCCTTCAAGGCTTTTACTTTGGAAGACGCCCTGGCTGAGGAAGCCAAGGCCGAGGATGACGACCTCGATGAGGAACTGATCAGCGACCTCGGCGTGCTCCCCAGCCCTTTACGGGTGTTCACCACCGCCCGTATGTGCGGACATGCCAATCAAAATGAATGGGCTAACTGCCTCGAATCCATTGGATGGTACGTGGACCCCAACAGCATTGGCGAGGACGCGAACATAGGGGAGCCCTCTTTTGAAGTTGTCGACGAGAACCTCGGCCGGATACCGGTTTACCTTGGCTCAATGACTCGGACACCTGAAACCGACGACGATCCATCGGTTCGACTCATGATGAAAGCCTGTCTTGGAGACTTCATTCAGGAATACGCTAGGGATGAAGTGCCCCACCACGTGTTCTTCATCCTGTGGCAATTCCCGCAACACAAGGAAATCAGCGGCAATGACTATTGCTGCATCGGTGTCAGATATTCTTTGGTGGATGAATCATGGAAAGACATATTAATCAGTCAGGCGTGTGACAGTCCCGGCCGGATGTTGGAGTTGAACGACAAAGTCGGGCCTATTGCTGAAATCGGCCTGAGCAAGAGCCGTGTGGAGCTGGCCGATGGCGGGAAGACCCTGGGTAGTACCTTTGCAGTCATTCTCTCAGGAAAATTTGACCCGGATGAACCGCCACATGCCTGGAACATACAGAGTGACGAGTTGGATGGCTCCGGGTGGGGCCGACTGCACCTTCCAGACTTTGAATCGGCTGATGTCGAGGACTAGGCCGAGCCAAGGCACTCATTTCACTGGCTTCAGACCTACCCCTTTCGCGTGAAGACGAGCCTTTGATTGCTCATAGGGCTCTCCGGTCGCAACTGACCGTTCGACCACATCAAGCAGGCCAAAGCCGGTTTTTGCCACCTCTGCCCGTTCCATGGATTCGAGCCTGGCCATGACCAGGCGACGGAGTGTGATGAACACCTGCAGCGTGTTTGGCATCTCACGAGCCCACTCTCCAGCCTGCTGTTCATCCTGGCACTGAAAGCCCAGTTGAACCCCGATGTTTGTCACCCAATCGGCATACACCGGGTAAAGCACACATAGGTCGCTAACCTCCAGCCCTCCCTCAAGTGTGATCACCTTGTGGACGAGCTGCTTCTGGACCAGGCACGTCTTCAACAGCATCAGGTGGGCCTCTGCCGTACTAGCTTGACCGTCGGCCTCCAGAGCACGCCTCAGAAGCTCACAGAGGTCGTTGAGGTTGAGAACTGTCGTAGCAGTCATGGAATGAGACCTGCGCTGGGATTATCCGGGGTTTGTGAGTTGTCTTGGGCCAGCCGGTGAAGTCGACCTGAAGAACGTGGAAACGTTGGCAGAGCCGATAGTGAGGTGTGCCAGCCCTATTGATGCCACCCGTGCGTGTCGGGGAAAGTCTTCAGCACCCCATAAACGGTGGCTCCAAGCACGGCCGTAGCCAGAGTGAGCACCATCGCCACAATCAACAGGCTGCGCATCATGAAACCACACTTCCGTTATTCGCTTGCGTAAGTCTTGAGCCGCCATTCGTGCTGGGCTCTTGAAACCTCAGGCAACATCACCATGTACTCCACCTGGTCCAACTGATCCGCAGTCTTGTCGAACATGTCGCTTGTATTTTGGCGACCCTTTATGAAGCGGAGAAAGATGGACTGGTCATTAGCCTTGACCACATTCTGGAAGCGGTCGTATTGCTCCAATTTCGACGCCCGCAAATCAATGCGACCCTTAGCGATTGCGCTAAGTGCAGCCGCCCGCAGTTCTGCGTCGTTTGGGTTTTTTGTGAGCCACTGATACCCGATATAGCCGCTGGTCATACCACCCACTGTGGTACTGGTTTTTGACATTGCGTCAATGACACAGGATCGAGCGCGGGCCGAATATTCATCATCAGTTGAACCCTGATCAGAGCAAGCCCACAAGCGATGCACGTCAGCTTCAGTGTCGTTCTTCTTCTGCTCGATGAACCTAACCATTTCCGGTGTCCCCAATTCGCGCATTGCAGCGCGATACGCGCTGGTGTCAATAGTGACCCAAGCGGAGAGGCCCAGAAGGACCGTAATTGCAGAAAGCCTATGAAGGGGTTTTAACGATCGTTTCATTGCCATTAATCATCCGTTGTTGCAGAAGTCCGACAGCGATGCTGGTGCAAGACAATCCGTTGCGGTGCAGAGCCTACTCACCCATCTCAGCCACAATTTTTGCCTGAACTTTCATTGGTACCCGGTGCCTGGGAAATGATCGGCTGGCATCGGCGATCCAAGAGTTCGCTCAAGTACTCGGCGTCATTGGCAGCGTCGACACAATCCCGATCTAACGCTTGCTGCAGTGACTGGCGAAGCCAGTAGCTTGTGCCGGGGGAGGAAAGCACTTTCTGAATTTCGTCGTCGATAGTCATCGTTGTCCTGATTTATCCAGCTGGAACCAAATTGGTTAGTTTGGAGGCGGTTCTGCGGCAGCGCTGCTTTCTACGCACACTGGGGCCGCCGGAACCAGGTCCTGCGGACCGGTGCCACAAGAACTGCAATACCAGCCATTCCGCTTAAACGTTTTGGTCCCGGGCACGTGAGAAAAACACCGATGCTCCATGTTTAAGGCTTTGCAGGAGGAGCAGGGAGGCACAAACACGTTGTTGTTCATGGCTGCGCTGCTCCTCTCGCCTCGAGGCAGCTTTGCGAGGTCTCCTGGCCGCGAGCAGCTGTTTTCGCAATCACACCATCCCCCACTCGAAAAACTCACATGGGATCTGTTTTGCCTTTGGGGTATAGGTGGCCACGTACTCCAACTGGTGGGCCTTTTCAAGGAACAGAGACCCGACCAAATTGCCGCCACTGAGCAGGCCTTTGTCCCCATGACAGTCACGATCACCAACGCCATAACCCATGCGTTTCAATTTACCTGCAGGGACTGCACCCAACGTGTAGGTCTCATCTCGATTCGTAATGACGAAATATGCTGGTTCCTGGACCGGTGACCCCAAAGAATCAGTGCAAGGACTAATGCTCATTGATTGCTCAATCATTATTGGTTTTAGGCGAAGCGCAGGTGCGCCGTTAAAGCGTGCGAAACGCTTCGGGCAGAACGCTATCGCAAAGAACCGGCGTCGTGTAGCCAAAATGAGGGCTAGAAATTCAAGGTGAAAATGGAAGGCAGTTCAGGTGTTGTTGGTCGCATAATTAAAAGCGCGAAATTGATTTTGCTTTTTTGAGTACGTCTTGAAAAAGAACAACTCGACGTAAGAATGACTCTTAGCGGGTATAGGCGCTGCTGTAAACAGCACGGATCAGGAGGCTCGACAATCTATGCACCCCGCACAAGCAAATAGCTAAAGGAGTAACGATGGAAATGCAATGGTGGTACTGGGTTGTTCTGGGCTTTGCCCTGGCAGCTCTGGAAATTTTCACAATGAGCTTTTTCGTACTGTGGTTCGGGATCGGAGCTGTACTCGTAGGATTGCTATGTTGGGCAAGCCCCGAACTAACCCTCGCAAACCAACTTTTAGCGTGGACTGTATTGTCGACGCTGTTAGTGGTGTTCTGGTTCAAGGTCATTAACAAACGAGGACCTGATACTCGTTGGACCGCTGAGGACGTGATCGGTCAAATTGGTTTGCTCACATCCCCAGTATCTGAATTCGTTAAAGGTCGGGTGCGGTTCCAGAAACCAATCCTCGGAAGTGAGGAATGGGTATGTGTTTCCAACTCGGAAATTCCATCAGGGGAGCGGGTACGCATCGTATCCGTTGAAGGCAACACTGTGCGTATTGAAATCGCTTAAGCCGGCTCAGCCAAAATTTACTCAAGGAAGCAAGAAAATATGTCAGGTCTAATTCTCACGGGTGTGATCGCTGCGTTTGCCATTCTTACTCTTTATCAGGGGGTTCGCATTGTTCCGCAAGGCGAAGAGTGGATCGTTCAGCGTCTTGGGCGCTACAGCAAAACGCTCAAGCCGGGACTCAACCTGTTAGTCCCGTTCATGGACGAGGTGGCTTACCGCTTGCCTACCAAAGACATCATTTTGAAAGTGGACCAGCAAGAGATCATCACCAAGGACAACGCGGTCATACTCGCAAATGCTATCTGCTTTGCAAAAGTGGTTGATCCTCAAAAAGCGTCCTACGGCGTAGAAGATTATCAAGAGGCTGTCACGACATTAACAATGACTTCGTTGCGGGCCATTGTGGGTGCAATGGACTTGGACGAGGCACTATCGAGCCGCGACAAAATCAAAGCACAACTGAGGGACGCGATGTCCGAACAGACTGAGGACTGGGGCATCACTGTCCGCTCAGTTGAGATACAAGACATCAAACCATCGGAATCGATGCAGGGTGCAATGGAGCGCCAAGCAGCCGCTGAGCGCGAAAGAAAAGCCCAGGTAATTGAGGCTGAGGGCACCAAGCAGGCGACCATTTTGGAAGCTCAGGCTCGCCAAGAATCTGCCAAACTTGACGCTGAGGCTCAGATCGCCCTGGCTGAAGCGTCAGCAAAATCGATCACGTTGGTTAAACAGGCAATGGGCGACCAATCGGTACCAGCGTTTTATCTCCTCGGTGAGCGCTACATCACTGCTATGGAGAGTCTGGCTGGTAGCGAAAACTCCAAGATCGTTCTCCTGCCGGCTGATTTGCAAGGCACGATCGGCGGCTTGCTTGGTGGAATCAAGAAAGTCTAAAAAGCTACTGCCTGCGAGCAAGCGGGTCATCACCTCTTGGTGGGGCACGAAGTAAGCGTGACCTCGACCTGCTTTTGCTCAGTACAGCATCCAAAAAGAGCTCCGAGGCCCTCTTGGTTATCGTAGGGCTAAGGGCGCATTCAGTAGTATCCCTACCTAGTGCTTCTGGCACACGTTGACCGAGCTTCTAATGGACTCATCAACTAATCAGGAGCACGACATGTCCCATGTCATCAACACCCCCGGCAACAAGTGGATTCGAGCGACCAAAGTCATCGCCGAAACTGATACCCAGGGCGACGCCACTGTCAGTGGCTTCTACCAGCGCCTGGCCACCGGCATTCGCTTCTATGGTCTGGATGGGGAACTCTTTGCCTGCCTGATCACCAACCGTCACGGCGTGTTCTTCGTAACAGCCAACGCTACGGTGAAAGGCACTTGGTTCATGCAGAGCACCACAACGCATACCGAACGCATGCTGGGCATCGAAGGACTCGGTTACCGGGCGCAAAAGGAACTTGAGCAGAAAATCGTTGATGAGCTCGACATCTACACTGCGAACACGACTCTGGCCAAACACGGAGTAACCTTCGAGCAGTTCGTAGGAATGGCTAACCAGGAACCAACTTCTGAAGACGCTCTGCAGGTCTTTTACAGGGCCGGACTTACCGCCGACCTTCAAGGGATTGAAGACGACGGCTACTTTTTGGCTACCCGTCTCGGTCGAAACATGCTTGCCGGGCAAGGCTACGACACCGTGGGCGGCAAATGGGTGAAGCTCCCTGTTGCATCCGCTGCATGAGTTACGTCACCGGCCGGCTCCGTCCCTGAGGGATGGCGTAGGCCTCCTCGCCCCCGTTGAATTTTAAACCCCTGTTTTAGCTGGAACCTGCCCCACCCAAACCTGAGAATGGGAACGCATATGCAGAGGGCCTTGACTGCGCGCGCACCGTGGTTACCCCTTGCCTCATTGATCGGCGATTTTAAGGGTGTCATGACTCATTCCGAACTTTGCGAAGTCGCCAAGAAGTGGCTTCGTCGTCCCAATAGCCAAGGCGGGCATGGCTGCCAAGTCGCCCTTTCAGAGTGCCGATCCGGCTGGGGTGGTGAAATGCCGGACAGTATTGGCTTTCGCGCAGCTACGCGCGAAACGGAGACCGTTGTGGTTGAGGTGAAAGTATCGCGCAGCGACTTTTTGGCCGACGCCAAGAAGCCACACCGGGCCGATGGCGAAGGAATGGGCCTCTATCGTTACTTCATGTGCCCCGAGGGCCTGATCCAACCCGACGAGGTGCCTGAGCGCTGGGGACTACTTTGGGTAAACGCCCGCGGCAAGGTGATCGCCAAGCGCGGCCCTGTCGCCCTTTCTCAGAACAGCGGCACGTTCCAGACTGTTGCAGCCGCCTGGCAGCACAGTCGCGATACAAATCGCGAAACGTGGCTGCTTGTTCGAGTAATGGCCCGAATTGATGATCCGGACAAGGTGAAGAATTCGATCAATACCGCCCTGCGCGAGCAGGCCCGGCTTGCCAAGATTTGCAACCAACAAGCGGATGAGATCCGGTCATTGAGAATGACCAAATCACAGGCAGCGTGGGGAAACATCCAGCCAGGCGAGCTACCGAAAGCCACTCCACGTAAGGTGCGGGTACCCACCGCGGAACAACATTAATGCACTCCAGCACACCAGCTATGCGGAAAAGCTGGCAGTTCATGGAAAGCTGGGCTGCACCGATCGGCTTGTTCTCACGCTGAATTTCTAAGGTGTATTTTGGGTGGCACCCTCCTCGATCAGCTCTGAAAATGGGCAATCAAATGCCCCTTGAGTCCATCCGCCGTGCAAACCCAGGACAAACCAGACATGTCGTCCACCGGCCACATCGCTCCTCGCGCCAGCCAGGCAGCGCTGGAACTGATACGCGCTGACCTCCTGCAATCCGGTTATACAGTCGACGACCAGACCTTAACGAGCGCTCAGCGCTTCATTAACGGTCAGCTCTCGTGGCATGAGTTTCTCTCGCAGGCAAGTTTCGACAACCTTCCGGCTGAGGCCTGGTCGGAATGGGCCAAATAATCCAGCACGCCAAGCGGCCTCAATAAGGCGGGCTGACCCGCCTGTTGCAACCCGGGGTTCGCTGGATTGACGGGATCGATTCTCTAGGTCGACTTTCAAAGCCAAAGGTAGGAAGTGACGCATTGATGCTTGTGTGTGAATTGAATGCCACAGATCGGAGATGCATCGCGGAGGACTGGAGAGTGCCTCTGCCGTTTTCCGTTCTTAATACTTCAGGTGCGAGGGTTCAGGCACGGGGTATCCGGGTAGACGATGTGCCCATGATTTTCACAGGGCATTCGCGATGAGCAACAATCACCCAATGGGTCTTTCAGACTTGGAAACTCGCAAGCTGGTCCGCAACGTCAGCGCTGCAGTGGCCAACTCTTTCTACGCCTGGTACATGTTCGAGCCTCATCTAACCCACTACACCGGCATCAGCACCCAGGACCTTCAGGGTGCGTTCATGTCTGCCGCCGTGGCCATCGCCAAAATCGCGGTCAAAAACTACGAGATATGTTCCCGCGAATCGAATGGCCCCTCGTTTGTGGCCACCTACTGCGAACAGCCGTTCCATTTCCCCAGAATGCCAGCCGACTTCATCGGGGCCCCCTTTCTCGAGCGTGTAACGCACGCCGAGTGGGCGGCGCTGGGGACAGCCTTAATAGTCCCATCATGGCTTGAACAATCGATTCAAGAATGGGCGCAAGCACAAGGCCTGAAACTCAAACCGCAGGTGGCCCTATGAAAGTCAGTATCCGTTCGATTGCAGGTTTTTATGTGAGCGGAACACTCGCGGAGCTTCACAGGCAGAAACGCATGGGCGATGCGGAGTACGACCGACTGGTTAAACAGGCCAAGAACTATCTGGCGGCGCATGGGAAACAAGATCCGTTCGCCGAAAAGTAAATGACCCACGCCCGGGACGCCGGGCACTGTCTGTACGCAAAGGAAATCCTGATGTCCCGGCCTATGAATAAACCCCGCGCCGCGCAGCCCACACCGGAATTCATTGGACTTATGGGGTCCGTGCCTGATTCCGTGATGGCTTTGATCATCGAAGCGCAACGGCTCAACGGACGCATCAATGTCACGCTTACCTTGTGCGAATTGCAACTCCTCGAAGTCGCCCGGCGGGAACTGAGCGAACGCGGTGTCTGTATTACGTTCGATGTAGACGAATCCGAGAAGGTGGAGCTTGCCGCCGGAATTTCACCAGAACAGGCCCAAGCATTCATGCTTCGCCGTAACCGTGTCGTATCCGTCGAATTTAAACCCGGTGCCCGGGGCGGTAATGAGCTAACCAAGAACATCCCCTTTTTCACTTCGCTGGGTAAGTAGTCCAGGTCCGAGCGAAGGCCGGCGATCGACTCGGCCATCGCCAGTCCTGCCTTAACCCCGCTTTGCTCCCGACCTTGGTAAACCAACTAACGGCGAAATTTTCTTAATACCTGCTTCTGGCACCGTCGGGCCAATACGAACATGGACTCATCAACTTTGGGGATAAATTCATGCGTAGATCCGCCGCCCGCAAAGCATCCCCCATCACCGTCCACACCCTTTACGCACGGCGTGAGCCGACCACCGACGCTTTTGCGCAGGCGATCGGTGTGAAGGGGAAAACGGATCTGGTTCTGTACGAAGACAAGACCTGCACCAAACCGGCATCCCGATACATGTGGTGCTACGCCCGGCCAACGAGAGCCAATAAACGTGTCATCCACAACTGCTGCCCCTACAACCTGGAATGGCTGCCAGACCTCAAAGCTGCTTGAAGCTACCTCAATCATCAGGATTTGAAATTCATGATTTATGAAAGTGAAATCATCCCCAAGGGCTCAACAGTCGAGTGGGGTTTTGTCTTCAAAGAATGCGCTGAGAGTGAGGGCGAACAATTCGTCCTGATGCTCGGCATATCGGCGGACATGAACCTGGACGAGATTGAGGCCAGCTTCAAGGCCAATGAGTGGGCGGCGAAGGCTATCTGCTCAGCCTCACTGACGTTGGTTGGGGAAAGCGCTTCTCCGGGCACCTTGCACGACAACCCTGCCTTGGCCGCGCCCGGGGAGGATCATATGCGCATCGCCAAAGCGGTGATGGACGCCTGCCAGCGGGCCGTCGACAAGTCACGGTCACTTTCGAACATCAACCTCGAAAACGTTGTCGACAGCGCGCTGCGTCAGGGATGAAAGCCCGGCATCGCGGGCTTTAATTTACTGCTGAGCGGATTGAGCCATCGCCTGCGATACGGAGACCAATGAACGAGGTGCTGAGCCTTCCAATTCCTGGAGTTCTGGAGTCAACCAGCGATGGATTAAACAGCCGCTTCCCCAGACTCAGGCGTTTCATGCGCGATTTTCCCTTTCTCAAGTTCAATCGCAGCACTGAGAAGCGCGAACTGTTGGCGCTGAATCTTGACCCAGGCCACCAGCGCTTTCAGTACCCAGGTGTTCATCGACCGCTCGTTCCGCTTCACATTATCAGGACCAATGAGCTGGGTGCCGACTGGTTGCTGGCTTTGGGGAATATCGCTGATTCGTTTCACATCCTCGCGCACCGAATCGCGCACCTCATCCGGGAATCGAACGACAAATTCGCGTGGTTGCGTGCAGACCTTAAGGTCAAAATTAGGTACACCCGCCAGAACGCGCATAGACAGCTCCTCACCGAGATTGGCAGTAAGGATGCGCTGCATTGCGCTTGACCGCTCAAAGCCCGATAGCGCCTCAAGGATCGCCGCTACCACCTCGGAGTTGATACTCCGGCCTTGATGGAGACCAATGCCCGCCATCTCCTCAAACAATTCCGAATACCCACGGACGACGAATTTGTCGGCAGTACGGCTGTCGGTTTTCTTGCGTGGTTTCGGTGGTACCCGAGACGCGCGATATGCCCGATCAAGTGCACGAAGTGCAATGGGGTTTTCAATGGGTTTCATTCAATGGGCCTTCAAACGTCAATGCAGTGCAGATTTTGAGTGGATGGTAGTTTGGTGCGGCAGCTGATCGAACAGAGCTGGCGAAGTGCCCGCATTATTCCACGGCCCGGCTGCCAGGTCGAAGTTACCTATCGGCAACCTGGCTTTTTCATGCCCCTGAAACGCATTGGCCCCCTCGAATGGGTTCAATGTGGCGAACTTATTTTGTTTCCAGGTTGTGGCACGGGAATTCACCCCTGAAGATGTACCGAAATACACCTCTGCAAGGACTCACTATGACTCGCTCTATCGACAAGATCATGGAAAATCACCGGGTAGCAGCTGAACGCCGTCGGGCCGGAAAACGGATCTGGGATTACGAAATCGATGTTAAAGCGGTGTTGCACGAAGATCCTCAGAACAAATCGAATGAGCACTGCGCCAGTGTAGCCAACCGAATCGGCGCACTGCTGCGCGAACGTCTACCTATCACCTGGCTCGCGACTGACAACGACAAAAGCGATGAAACCATCATCGAAATTGTGGAAGGGATGGAGGCACTCAAGCACGATAGCTATGAAGGCGAGAATGACATAACGCCGCTGTCCGACCTCAACGAAATGCTTGCGCAACTCTATGACTGGGCGGACACAAAACGGGTGTGGCTGGGCCTGTAAACCCGACGTCACGCTGACTAGCCAACCTAAACAAGCCCCTCCCTGCCGCGGCTTCGCGAACAGAATCGAAAAATACGACAAGGGGCTTCTCTAGCCAAAGCTTTATCGGCCGTTACATTTCAATGACGACCGCTAAGGCCAAGGCTTATGAAAAACTCAACGTGCATTGTCGTGCCATTCCCAACACAAAGCGGCACTGCAAAAGAAGACGCCTCCACGGTATTCCCGGACTTGTGCGGTAAAGGTTTGGAAGTAACTCCAGCGTTGAAACAGACGATGGCAATAGCTTTTTCGGGGTTTGGGATCAACGTCGACGCGGTTAAGACGCACAGCCAATTGTTCCAGGCCGGGCATCACTCATTGCGCAATCCAAAATTGTTCATTCCTTCTGTGGATTTCGTCCGTAGTGAGGCAACCAGGTTAAATGCATTGGCGCGACTGTTGAGTGAGGTGCAGCACTCCCTCACCAAAGATCGGAGTGGAATGCCGGCGCGACTACGGACTGAGGCCCTGCGTGATATTGCAGACGGGAAACCGATCAGCCCTGAGCGTTACTCGAGACTGATCCGGCTGAGCCGGTTTGACGTCATATCCAACCCTGACAACAACGCCTCTGCTGACACATCGAAGAGCCAGTGAAAGGAACGATCTCGCGCCCTGTTCAGATACAACGCTCCCCCGCCCTCACTCATTCACCAATACGTCCGGAACAGATATGCCCGCTAAACGCCCACTACATGACCTGCTCACGGCTGAACCACTCTTCCCCTCCCAGGCTCGCGAAGCCATCGAGCGACGCCTTCGGAATGCAATTCTGGATGGGACGCTGATACCAGGGACGGTAGTTCGGCAGCAGGACGTCGCAGATCTGTTTAGCGTGAGCCGGATGCCCGCTCGGGAGGCGATGAGACAGCTCGAAGCCCAAGGACTACTTGTCGGCACACGTCATCGAGGCGTGATGGTGGGCACCCTGGCAATTCAAGGTGCAACCCCCACCGCGCTCTCAAAATCTGAACTGCTAGCAATCCTGGACCAGTACCCAGAAGACGCAACATTCCACTTCGCAGCTTCGGGCCCCAAGGTTGAGTTCGTCGCACGTCCTAACTCGCCGGCCCCACTCCTACACCAACCACCCGCAGAAACGGCACACTGACCCCAGGGCATTGCCCCCTCTACGTAAATTTCCAAGCCCTATTTTGAGTTGTTGTAGCGCATTGAGCGAACAACAATACCGGTCGATCCGGGTGGGTCATCCACCTGACAAATTGCAAGGCCGCGAGGAGATTTACCATGCTGATGTTGTTGATTGTCGCACTCATAGCGGTATCGCTTGCGTGCGCATTATTGTGTCGAAAAGTGCACCAACTCAACCTCTGGCTCGAGAGCAGTACCTTGCGTCTCCGCGAATGCGAATATACGTTGGCTTCTAAAGAGTACAGCCCGGTACACGAGTTTCAGGCCACTGGCAGCCCCAAAGTCATCACAGAGCCCAAAAAACCAAATCAGGCCTGGATCAACCACGCATACCCTCTTCAACAGCTGACCATCAAGCTGCAGGGCACGCGCCACACCACACCAAAAAGCATCATCGCTCAACTAGGGACTGTGACTAAGCGACTGAACGCAGGCGATTCAGATGGGCAGGCACACGATGACGACTTTGGATACCACTTCGAATTCGTCAAGGCATCACCCGGTCCGTCTTTTTTTGATTCGCCCGCCAGCCAGCGTTGATGAATAGCATCGTACCTGGTGGTAGTGAGGCAGTTTAATCACTGAACAGGAAATACCTACCCAATCGCAGAGTCAGCAAGTGGTTCTGCGATCATCAAGATTGTCGCCGACGCTTCTGGCACACATCCGCCAAGACAACCATGTACTCCTCAATTAGCCATGAGGTGTCCGTCGATGTCTTCCAACTACAACCAACATTCGCCCCATATCGCCACTGCCCTGGGCTTGCGCGAGTTATTGCCGATTACAGGCGTTTTGTCCCAAGTGAAATTTTCCCGGGACTGCAACCACGCGATTGGTACGATCTTCGGTCACAGCCCCCTCACTGACGCCGGCCAGATCCGAACGACCCCCATCACGAAGGTGTTCCGGGTGGCGGACCATACAATTGGCGTTAGCCGCACAGGGTCTGTATATGTCTTGGCCGATTTTGAGGAAGGCGGTTCGCACCAATTGCTGAAGCTCTGCAGGAAGCTAGGGGTACCAGCCCCAAGCGAACTGACGGACCCAACGGCGTACCCCATCAATTCAAGCGGTGTCCTGCAGTGACATCCTCAGCTCAACGTCGACAGTGCTGGTACCGTAGAATTGGGCGACTGTGGCCTCTGTATGGCAGTGGCCCTGGAGCGCGGACAGATCGTGATTGAAGCGCGTGCTCGCCTTTGCCAATCGGAATTCAGATGAAACCCAAACGACACCCTAACCCGCTCTCCATGCCTTTGCCGGGCCCTCACCTTCAGGACCTTCTTACGGACTACATTGATCAGTCGGTACCGGTACTGAAAATCCGACGCGACCGCTCCGATTGGTACCCAGGGTCAGCATTTGAGGGGATGGCGATCAACGCTCGCCGGCAGATCTGGCGCGCGCGCTTCCTCAAGGGCGAAAGCGGGTCTGAATGGTTCAGTATTTTTCTCGACGCGATCGGCATCTGGTGGACGGTGGACTACGTTGCCTGGGGGCAAGGTTGCGCGTTCGTATCAGCAGGCCCGAATCGGTTTTACTGGCCACATGGGACATCAGGTCTGGCGCATCTGGTGCTCCGGCCGCTGTATGTCAATTGGTTGCTGGAGCTGGCACTGACTGCCGAATTTGGCCCCGACACACTCCATGGCATTGCGGGAGATCCGATCCTGCTCAAGGAGTATGACGAGTACGTCGAGCACTTCGCGGCCTTTCTGGAGCATTACCAGATCGGCGGTGGACCGGGAATACGGTAGTGTGAAACTGAGCGTTTCTCGCCGCGGCGACAAAATCAGATACACCCTGACTATCCCGGCCAGCCATGACGCTCTTTCGTCGATCGTGAAAGCTCGCACTGAAGGCCAGGGTGCTGAAGCGCTGGCTGATGACTTTGCGCTGAGTACATCTGCCTTACCATCGCCGGCACACATCACGGGCAACACAGCCTGGCGCTCTGATCGCGGTTAGGGGGAAGGCTTTCTTCCCCTGCTTGCCTCACAGATTTTCTAGCCTAGGTTTTGGAGTGAGGAGCCTGTATCTGCTTCGTATACTCGCCAAGGTTCGACTTTCTATTTCCAGAGGACTCCGGGTGAGACTTCGTTCGACCGCGCTCTGCGCCATGCTTCTTACCGCCAGCGGCTTTATTTCAGCTGAGACAGTTCAGGTAACAACGACGGGCGACATCACGCCGACCACAACACACGTGCAAGGGGTAACGGCCCAGGGCAAATGCACCTATGTCGGCGAGCTGACCCATGACGAAGCCGATCAGAAAAGTTATGTGGTCTTGTACGAGGTGAAGTACTGCTCCGCCGGCGGCCGCGAGATCGTTAGTAAAACGATCGACGCCAGCACCCGGATTGGAGAGATCCCAGTTGATCTATCCTGTGATCCTGCCCTGCAGTGCCCACGAAACATCCCTGCGGGCACTGCATTAGAAGTCACTCTGTAGCAGAGGTTTACCAATGGAGCCAAGTGGGAAAATATACGCCACTCCGTTCAAGCTAGAGCGCATGGGCTACCGCCTGTTCAGCATCCTGCGTCACCACATAGACCAAGCCGTTCCCATCCTCCAGGTTGGCCAGGACCGGATGAGGTACTACCCAGGAAATTCCTTCGAGGGTTTGCTGGGAAACTCCTATACAGATCGCCGCCTTGCGCGCGCCAGCAAAGCGCCAAGTGGACCAAAGTGGTTCAGCATCTATCTGGATGCCGATCAGGTCAGCTGGCAGGTGAACTACGTGGTCTGGGAGGACGGAAATGTGTTCGTGACCACACCGACGGAGCGTTTCTACTGGCCAAACCATACCCTGGGCCTGGCACGCTTGGTCATCCGCCCACTTTTCATGGACTGGATGCTGGATCGGGCTTTGAAAGCTGAGTTTGGCAACGACTACATGATCGAAGTCGCGGACGACCCGGTGCTGAGCCACGACTTCGCTGCTCATCGCCAACAGATGGCTGCTTTCATGGAACACTTCCAGATTGCCCGATGAATGCCCCGCCATTCAGCCTGAGCGCAACAACCGATTGACGACAGTAAGGACAAGCATGGCAATTCAGACGAAGTTCTTCGTACACGACAAGACGCAAGCGACCAGGGCGGTGACCGGACCGGAATATTACGAAGAAGCGATCAAACTGGGTTTTCGCGAGGTCACTGCTGAGGAATTCGACGCGTTCATGGCAAAAGCCCGGGCATCAAGGCCACGCAAACGCAAGGAATCCATGAATGCCTAAGGCTGGAAATGAAATACCGCATCAAACCTCACCAGGTAGCGTCCCGTTGAAATCGGCCAAAGCGCTTTCATTTGGCAGTGTTGTATTCATTGGGATCTTCCTGTACGGCACTTGGCAAATCATGAGCACGTATCTTGATGAATGGTTCAGTGGGAGCGAGCTCACCGCAGAAGGGTACGCGGTAATCGCCAAGGACTATCCTGGCCTGTCTGAAAAAACCAAGCTGGTAATCGACTTCTACTTGAACAAAGGCTATTTGGCGGTGCGCGACACCACACCGATCTATAGTGCCATGCTCAATGACTTACCTAGCGTGGAGTTAAGCCCAGGACCAGACCTCGGCGACCCCAAGGAGTCCCTCAATAATGTGATCTACCGGCGAATCATGGGCATTCCCACTCAGTCCAAGGGAAAGGACCTGATGATGCAGCACCGCCAACAGTAGCGTCACCGCACACTTAATTCATTTGTCGAGGGTTCTGCCACTCTGCATCCGCCCTAAATATGGCATTACTTATTTAGGAGGTTCATCCCCATGCAGCAGGTCAGTCCTGGTCACACCAAGCCCCGGTCGGCACCTACCGACATTAGCAATGGTCCATCGTTGGATAATGTTGCAGCTTACCTTGAGCAAACAATCGCCCGGCTGGAAGCCCATCGCGACAATCTGCTTTCGGCCGTCTGCCTAATCGCCATGCACGACGAACAGCGCAACGCCAACTACTGGCTTATCCAACGAACCAAAGCGTTCAACCGAATCGACGCTCCGAGATTCTTACAGATTGCTCAATCTACCTTCGAGGCGATCGACAGCGTGGCTAGCGGTATGGTGGCCAACACTACCCTGACCAGCTTCCTGCATGATGTTGGTGCCGATGCCAAAGCAGCCCTGTGCCAATTCAACAGACAGGTCGGTCGCTGATGAAAAACGTAAATATTCGCTACGAGCAAGATGACTGGCGGTCGATGAAATCGGCCCCAAAGAACAAGGTGATACTCACCGATAAAGGCACAGCCCGCTTTGTTGATCCTCGGCACTGGGGGAGCCCCGTAAGAGGCGGCTGGTACCTGTGCAGCACAGCCGGGGACATACCGACGTGTTCTGAATCAAGAATGGCGATCAGCGCGATCGTACCGACGTGCTGGCGTCCAACTCCTCAACTGCCTTTGCCTGCCGCGGTTGAGGCCCCCAACAAACCGAACATTGATCTTCGGACGATCCACGAGGCCCAAATCCAGTGGTGGTGGACGGATAGCCATCTTCACAACGTTGATTACCACATATCCGTGAATGACGGGTCGAGGGCGGAATTAGCCCGACTCTGTAAAATCCATGATGTGGTAGACGACACCAGCTACTGCTGCCAGTGGGAGGGCCTTCAGATTGTCGGCTCGAATCTGGAACAGGTTACGAAGGCTGCCAAGGATCTCGCCAAATTCATGCGACAGTTCAAGCACATCCAGTTCATTTGACCCATACGCCTCACACAACCTGCCAACAGGTTGCCAATAAAAAGGATCAACCCACAATGAAGATCTACGTAACGCTGACAGCCGCGGAACTGGCTGAATCAGGCCTTAGCTCAACTCAGCTTCAGACCTTGATTGTTGAACGACTGGATACCGGTACACCTTCCCTTCCAGGCTTCAGCGTGACCATTGAAACCACACCACAGGCAGTGAAGCTCCCACAGGTCCAGGATCTGGATATAGACCTTCCCCGACATCGGCTTCTTAAGGATTTTGACTTTCAAGGTATTTCGACTCGCTACGTCACGCAAAACACCGGCAGCGTATGCCTTTGGATATCGGCGATCCCGAAACTTGAGGCCATTTCCAAACATGAGTTGTGGATCGATGTTCATCGGTACGCACTGATTGCTGCGGCAATTGCTTTGAAATTGTCCAATGGGAACGCGGAACTCCAGATCGACGACATCGTACGGGTTTTGACCGATCTCAACCAACTGCGCAACATTGTGGACACCCTCTCAGCGACCGTCTCAGTCGAACATGCAAACGCCGTAGACTGGCTGCATGCCTTCCTGCATTTTTGGTACGACGAAGATTGCAAGGTCTGGAAGACCACACTTTATCGAACGCTGCTGCAGTACCTGGCAACAGAGCTGACGTTACTGAACGACTGCACGGAAGTAGTGAGTGCGGTAGCTAATGGTTAAACAGTAATACCAACAAATCAGGCTACCACCGCAATTGCGGTGGTAGCCGGACGATCAATCTTCAGATTTTTATCGTGGGGCAGTCCCGCACATGCTTCTGGCACTCACACCGCCAACGAAAATACTCGCTCAATCCAAACACACAGCAGGATCTCGGATGAGCACAGAATCCCCTCTCAGCACCGCCCGGCGCTTCGCAGAAGCAAACGTAGCGACCCTTTCGACAGATCTACTGGCCTGGCACAAGCAAACCACTCTCCCGGAGGGCTGCCTGTTCCATACGCTCGCTGAGCTATGCCGGGTTACTTCCGGTGATACCGATGACGAATACCAGCAAGCCGAAACGCTTGTCGTACACGCCGCCCTGGAGCAGGCGACCTACGTCGATGCATTGTTTTCTGCGCTGGCCAAATACGCTGCCCGCGGGTTGAGTCCCACGCTGACGGAAACAGAGCTGGCTGAAATTGATGATTTGGTGGGGAAACGTCCGCTACCGCCGGCAGTTGACGTGGCAGCCGTTCAAGGACGCTTAGGGGCGCTCATCTCGACAATCAAGGAAGCGTTGCAGGATGAGCGGGCGGAGCAGTGCTAAAACTCCTGTCGTTCTCAGGTCCATTTGGCAAGCGCCTCGGTACCTTTGAATGATTGCAGCCTTACCCAGGTAAATCTTTCATCGGCACCGGGGGCATCGCTATCGGGTGCAGGCGTCATTTCCTGCACCAGGGATAAAAATCGCTCCCCCTCCTCGGCCTGGCTTATCACCACGTAACCGCGCCCTTGCGCCCGGACGACTTTCAGCACTTCTTCAAAAACGAGTGGGGGGAATGCCCAAGGCTCATCAATCACCAGCGGGCGAGATGGCTCGCTAGTGATCTGGTGCCAAAACCAATGCGGTTTGGTCAAATCTGCGGACCGACCATTAACAAAAACAGCGTCTGGTAACGCCACCGAGAGCAACCACGTTTTACCTACCCCACAGCGACCGGTTACCAGCACTGCCCTACGATCCGCCATCCACTGTGTAAACATCGCGATCGGTAGTTCCCGTTCCCGCCGCCCCATTTGGCACATAACCAGGTGGATCAGGTTGCGTCGCTCACGCCGACTCAAAAACCTGGCCTTAAACCCGACCAGACCACCAGCCTCGATTTTGACACGAGACTCATCCATAACCTTGTGCCCAAACGGTGGGAGGCCTACTCGGACCTGGCCCGCCTGCCAGGCAGATTTAACGCACTCGTAAAACATGGGCTCCTCCTATCCAATAGCCACGCCGGACAACGTTGGTTGGCGTCTAAGAAACTTGATCATTGCCTGCACCACCCCATCCTCGCTCCATCCGAGCGAGATCCTGAGTCCAATCTCTTAGATTGCCGGGAAGAAGTAACTCGTGTTTGGCCCTTGAAGCCGCCGTATAGAGAGTCGAGCACACGCTGGCCATGGAGTGAGCGGTACCTTGCTTAGGAGGGCGCATCAGGTCTCTGGAAATCAAGACGGTGTCGAATTCCTGATTCTTTACGTCGTCGACCCGAGCTAGCTTGATCATCGCGCCCGGATCGGTGCAGTGGTCATTGGTAAACTGGACGAACGCCTCAAGTGTGAGACCTCGCTCGAGCATCTCGTTGGCGGCGAGGAAGCCATGGCTGCCTCCCATCGCGGCCGTCAGTTCATCCCAGGTGCCATACCTGAAGAGCATGCGGTGGTTGGCGCGAATGCCGAGCCGATGGAGCTGCACTAGACCGGCCACAAATGTATGGAACTCATCCAAAGCCCGCGGTGGGATATGAAAGTCCCCGTCGGCATCGAGCAGCTTCTTGAACCAGGTGAACAAACCCCATTCGTTAGCCACAATTATCGTGGTTGGCTTTTCAGGAATTGGGCTGTTTTCATCGTAGGGAATCATCACAGTCGGGTACCCTGCCTTCCCTTCAAACTCCTCTTTGACCGCTCCAGGGTGAAGCTGGATGAATGGGTTTAGGACATCGCCCATTTGTTTGCCTGATCGAAGCGATTGCGTGACATTGCGCTGTCGCACCAGTTGGCTGTGCTGCGACGGTAGCCCGTGCAAATGCTGGTAGTCGTCCCCCAGTGTGAGAACGGCTTGCGGGCTACGATCAAGTATCTGGAGCATTGGGACCGACATTTCGTGACTTTCGTCCACGATGATGTGGGTGAATTTTTCCGGAAATTTTCCGGTTCCCAGGGACAGGTACTTAATCCGATGAGCGTTTCGTACTGGGAATCGGATTTCAGGTGAGGACGGCCACACGGTCTCACGCCACATCAACCGACTGTATTCCAACAGCACCGCGATATCGACCTCTTTGAGTCGATACCCAGTGGCGGGCAAATGCTTCGCCTCGATCTCCCGACTACCTGTCATGCAGAAGCTGTACATCGTCCGCCGACACAGACTGGCCACTTCCTTGGGGCTCAAACGCCCTACCGCCTGGATCTTCAACCACTTCGCCATCTGTTGATCGGTGACCAGGTAATTGGTTTGGGCCCGCTGCGTGTCTGTGAGCTTCCAAGCCTGGTCAGTTCGGTCGCTGTTGAGGATCAGGTTGGCCATATGGCCAAAAGTGTACGAATTCAGCTGCGCGTCGTTTGTAGGTAGTTGCACACGCGCCCTGAGGGCGACCAGCTGACTGGGTAGGTAGGTCATCAACAGGGTGGTAACCGGGTTCAAAAACTCGAAGATCTTTGAAATCAGGAACGTTTTACCTACCCCGGCATAACCCTGAAGGTGGAGTGATTCATCCAGGCCTGTTCTGAGCTCGTCAAGGATTCGCCCCTGCTGGGCCCGCACTTTAAAAACGGAGCCGGAGGGGAGCACAACTTCACGGGACGGAGGCTGCAGCCGCTGGCGGTGGCGCTGTGAAAAAGTAAAATCCCAGCCCCCATCACCTACCAGGTATTCGCGGGCGGCAACGGTCTCGGCGTCAAGAAGGCTGATGCCCTGCATCTGAAGTTCAGCAAGACCGGCGCTGAGGGCGGCCGCATCGAATCGCGCCAGAACTTGGGAAGCGAACGTGGGATTGCCCGGAGCAACCTTCGCCAGCCCCGCACGAACAGCCCCTTCGAACATCACTTCGATCTTTGTGAGAGTTACCTTCTGGTGCACTAATGCTGGAAGGTTCTGCAGCAGTAAGACACACGCCAACTCGGCGTGGGACGCTCCGAGAAAGAAGGCATTGACTCCCTGATTTTGGCTCAGAGCGCCCGCAACCTCATCTGCCAATGGCAGAAAAAGCGTTGGTGGAGGAGCAAAGGTGCCAGAGCGAATCATTCGCGGTCTTCCTCAACAGATGAAGGTAGTTCGAGCCGGGAGTTTAACCCTTAAGGTGGCTTTCACCGTATTCCTTTGGTTTTACCAGAAACACACATGATAACGGGCGCGTTAGGGCCGGCGAATTAAATCACGCGGCCCAGGGTCCTGGCACAAACCAAACCTCGGTAGGATCTATGCAATCAATCAAGAGGGTCGTACTGGTATGGCACTGCTCTCCGCTGGCCATGCTGTTGAACTCAAGCGTCAGTATGCCGATCGTGAATTGGTCTCGACCTACATAGACATCTTGGCTGTCGAGCATACTCAAGGTGAGGATTCCCCCACGAATGCCAACCTGGTCGATGACTTCCGAATAGGCCAGAGCCTGCTCCACACGGCCCCATATCATTCCATGAACAAGGACTGGGCATTGGCTGCGGAAGAAGTACTCACCGCCGCGCGGCATGGCATTTCAGTTTGCCTGGGCATTCAATTTGAGCGATTCAACCACGAAACCGCGAACAAGCGCCTGTTGCACATTCACGGTTTGTTGACTCAATACCTCGATCAGTTGGACGGGGTCACAGGGACAAAAGCTGCACAGGCTTACCGTGACCAACTTGCTGATCGTGTGATTGATGAGATCCTGGCCGAGGAAGCCAGCCGTTAAGGAAGGTCGATCGAGATCGCCCATACCGCCTGGGGCGATCTCAATCTCGGGATGGACTAACGTCCGAGGCTGATAGTGGATGTTAACTTCGACTTCTCGATTCCACCTCAAGTAGCCTGCGGCCCTTTGTCGATTGACCACCATGCAGGCGTGCCGGCGACCTTCAGACGCCACTGACTGGCGAGCACCCAAGCTCGCAGAATGAAGCCGAACCCTCCCATAGCCCCCAATAGCCCAAACAGCCTGGCTACGAAAGACAGGTCAGGCCCCCACACCAGATACCAAATCGGCACAAATGCCCCAAGCCCGAACACCAGGCAAAGGACAAAAGCCCTGCGCAAAGCCTGCGCGGTCATTTCAGGAACATCCGGTTCAACCACCATTTCATCAGAGATTTCGCGCTGCATAGACGCCCACTCCTCGAGCTCGCCGAAGTCGCGAAACAGAAGGGCGTTACGACTGCCCCAGCTATCCCACCCAACGACAAACATCCCGTCAGCATCCTCACCGGAGCGATCAAACCAAAACTGCTGGCGGGCCCACTCAATTTGTTCGGGCGTCATGCGTCCACTCCTAGGCGCACGTGCAGACGCGGCGACTAATAACATATCGAAGCACCAAAGAGGTGACCCCACCCAGGCACATCAAGGACATTAAGATCGGCGAATGGATGAACCGGAGAAAATCATTGAACGTTGCTGTATCAGGATTTGACAACACCAGCCAGCCACAAACCGTGACTACTGCCATTCCGGCGGCTCCAGTGATGAAGGTAGTGGCCACAGCGGGCAGCACAAAAAACGCATGCTGAGCGCAACGCACGAGGTACAGCAGGATGTAGCCTGCCTTTTGGATCATCGTCATAGAAAACCCCATATCAGATTTGAATCATTGAATTCTGACGATAGGGAGGCGCTACGTGGCCTGCAATCCAAAACAAGGGTCAAAAATTCCGTCTTCGCCAAGGCGCTGAATACCAAAAACAGCTGGCAATTCATGGAAAGCTTGCATACGCCGGCACTCACCAATGAAAAGCTTGTTCAAGAGCTTCTGGCACTCCAGGGTCTATCGACAATAGGCCCATTAACAGGCAGGTGTAATGGCAGCGCGCCGGTTCAGTCGTAAGTACCCGCGATCGGTCACGGCACCATTGCCGTCGTACCCAACGCAAGTGATCGTTTTAACTGACTGGCACTTTCGCCCTATTTCCGTGAGCATTCACGAAACATATTTGAGGTCACACCGTGGAGTACGAATACGAGATCCAGACGTCAGCAATGCGCGATGTCGTATGGATTCACAGCGGGGAGGATGGCTCCACCGTTGCCCGCTTTGGGCGAATGGGGATTGATTTGCACAACACTGTGACCGAAATGCTGAAAGGCGCCTCGCAGTGCCGCCTGTGCACTCACGGTAAGCCCACCCGCTCTGACTGGGCATTGTTTCGCGAGAAAGCGTTGGAATGGTGGGGAGTTAATGTCCCGGACGATGCTTACAACCTGGACCTGCTCATCGATGACAGATCACTTGACCAGACGGCCATTCAGGCAGGCTGATCGATTCTGGCACGCGGCTGCATTCACTAGCATGGACCCACTACCTACTAGGAGCCTGGAATGTCCAAAGAACTCAAAAACGACGCGCATCTTCAAGACGTCACCCCCCAAGCGCTTAATGCCTCAGGTTGGGTGTCGTTCAACAAAGTGGTGCTGGAGCCGTGCATGACCGACGACCTGTCTAAGATTCTGCCCAACCACCAAGCTTTCGTGATTGATAACTTACTGGCCGATCTGAAGGCCGAAGGCTGGAACCTTATTGGTGCGACTGGGGCAAATCTTGACGTAGGTAAGCAGGGGGACGAACCAAAGCTCATTCTGAATTCAGATATCGCCCGACTAGACTTCGAACACCAGCGGGTGGAAGGCGCTCAGTTCATTCTGGTGGAGATCTTGCTCATTAATGGTCGCGTCGTAATCTCCGACTACACCAAGCATCCATTGTTTCATTGCCTGGTATCTAACTTCATTTCCGGGTTGCATCAGCGAATGTTCCGTGCGGTCCCAGACAGCCTACTGACCAGTGACCAGCTACGCGCCAAGTACGACGCGGACGGCGAGCATACCAGTTTCACCAAGCAGGATTGGAAGGATGAGGTCAGCAACGACGAGACCCTTCGCGGCTACTGGGATTGGGTGCAAGCCCAAATTGAACTCACTGGTTTCGAGGCGGAAGCCGCCTAACCAGCGACCGAGCGCGCCCACCCTGGGCTCGCCTTCATCCCCAATCATCGGCGCTGACCGGCCTCGGCTGCGCTGATCCACCCCGTTAAATTTGATTCTGATGCTCGTGGCACGCCGGCGGTGGGGAGAAGATTCTATCTCCCCAACTGATCCGGAGATGCCCATGAACTCGCTCCCACGTCAAAACGTTGTTCCGCCCACCACCCTCCCCTCGGCAGTTGTTTCGCAGTCTGCCGGCCATGCGAACGAAGACGCCCCAGACTATGCCTTCAAGGGGTTCCCATACGACATGGAGGACATTGGCCTCGACGCGGCAGAACTCCAAGCCAAGTACGTAGAGACCGGCGAGCATGACTTCCATAGCCGGGTGGACTGGCGAGGGGCCGTTGCACGCAGTGGCAACAAACTGGAGTACTGGGACTGGGTGCTCACTCAAATCGCCATTGACGACGAAAATTACTAACGGTTCCAGCGGTCGGGGGTTCCCCCTGCCGCTGTTGGACTTAGCCCACTGGGGCCTTCACCTATCAGCACCCATCCCAGGAGCTCAAATGCTTTGCACAAACCACCCAAGCCACTGGTCCCGCTTCAAGTCTCGCCGCTCCCACAAATGCGACCTCACTTGCCGGGTCGCTCGGCTACCCCAGACATTCAAAATTGCGTTGACCGGTGCCCTATTCACCATCGAGACAGCACTGTGTGCGCTGATTGTTGAACCGTTCAGCCTTCGACTGGCAATCGTCTTGTGCGTGCTGATTGCCACTTTGATTTACCAGCTCTGGCGGCGAATCAGCGATCAATAAGAGGGTAAATATTTTTGAGTGCGGCTTCTGGCACGCGACCGCTGGATCGATTCTGAGCCCTCCTTAAACGCAACAGAGGCATTACCATGAAATTGCTCTTCGCAAACCGCATTTACAACAGCCTGTGCAGCATCGTCATCTCCTACGGGGTTATCACGCTCATCAACGGTGCGATGGCCAAGACGGGTTATTGGTTGACCACCACTCAAAATCTGGCCATGGAGTTGGCTGTATTCGCGGCAGTTAGCACAGTCATGTACGGCATTCAACATGCGCTGTTCTCTGGCTTGAAACTTCCTGCCGAGAAGATGTTCAGCAAAGCGTCGCTCGTGGAAGCGGCCGCTGTCGTATTCGTTTTGCTCAGCGCAAGCATGTTTGCGGACGTCGTGTCCTACTACTTTGTCCTTTCGAAGGTCGGCATCGTGCATGTCGCACTCATGGGGGTTGGCGTTATCTTTATCGCGCGTATTGTTTCGGCCTACGTGAGCCAGAAGGGGTTCATCCACGAACATGCACTGGCCCGCGCATGACCTGAGGGCAGAGCAGCAAACAACAAGGAGCCGCCCGAGAGGCGGCTCTTTCATTTACTCGGACTGACGCAAGTTAAAAGTTTGATCATGGGTTCTGGCACGCATGCAGTCGCCGAATTATGGAGGCATCACAACAGATGGTGTCGCCATGAAAACTGAAACTCTCCAAGGAAATCTCCTCAGCTTCTATGTAGCCGTGTCACTCGGCTTTGACAAAGAACCCAACGGCCGCTTCTGGGCCCCCTGGGATAGCTGGGATTGCTCAATCCACTACAAAGGTGACTGCTTTGTGCCCTTTGGCACTGAGGATCACGAGGTATATCGGGTGCTTAAGCATTTGCACCCGGAGGTCATGCGCCTGCGCATCTCGAGCGTGGCCGTGGAAGACGATAAATGGCTTGTTTCGTTGCCGGGACAGCCAGGCTTCCGCGTAACGGATCTTCTGCAAGGGTACGCCTTGGCTATCGTGGCGAGCGTGTACGGGGCAGAAGTGCCAGACCACTACGACTGCCCAAATTTCAAGGCTCGAATCTTCCTGCCGCCCTTCAACGTGCCGTACGGCGAATCGAACATCCCTACACCAGTGAACGCCAAAACCGCATCCACCTGCGAGTTTGAACCAACTCCCACAACCACCTACCGAGAAGCTCTTGAGGAAGCGAAACGAATGAAGGCGGCCGAAGAGAGCCAGGACTATGTCTGTGACGGCCATTCGTGGGTTTTGGCGCGGTTTCATGACGGCACCAGCAAGTATCTGTACGAGGGGAAAAGCACGATCGGCCTCCCTGACTTGAAATGACCAACACCGGCGGCGCTGTCGTGTACAGCGCCACCACAACCCAAATCAAATTTAATGGAGTCGTATCATGGAACTTAACCAGACACTGACCATTACTATCAGTCAGCGCGTCGGCCAGCCTCTCCAGTACTATCCAGAATACGACAAGCACCTGCATCGTATGCAGAGGCTCGCGTTCGAAGTCGGCAAGGTGATGATGAAGCAACCCCAAGGCTCAGTTGCCAAACTGAGCAATGGCGAGTTCATCGGCATCACCGAGTACCGCGGCAAGCTGGAGGTGGTCCTGTTGTACGATTACACGGACTGCCGTCCCATCGATGACGTTTACTGGTTCTGCTTCACCCGGCAGACCTATCAAGATCCTGACTGGGGCAGTGAGGAACAATTGGACGAGATGTCCGAAATCTTGACCGCATGGATGGCCAACCCGGTCTACGTCACCCTCGCGGACCCCGAGCGCCTTCCAAAGCTCGCCAAGCACCTTGAGGCGTGGATTGCTGACTATGAAGCCAACAACAAACCTTCTGTCGGTACCCACTAGCCCATGCCCGGCCAGGCGCACGGGAGCGCCTCCTGGTTCCCACAATCAATCGGCTGCGCGGTAGACTGAATCACCCGGCGCAAGTGAACCTACTCCGCCTCAAGCTGCGCACCTGATTAGCAAGGAAAGTTAAAGCTCACCATGACCGCGATACTCCCCTTCAAAATTTACAAAGGCTCCTCTGGTAAATCCATGGGCACCCAGGCACTCCTCGACGAAATTAGCCGTCCGCAAGGCCTGTGGCACGAGTTCTGGACGAAGCATTTGCGGCTGATCTCGCCGAACAACCGGTTGCCGCGCGGTTTTCGTGAGCCGAAACCAATGATTGAAGAGGCCCCTCAGGCAGGTCTGAACCGTGGACCAGCAATCATGCACGCCAACGATACACCTCTCAATGTGGACGGCCTGCGCGAAGCCATCCAGAGCATGAAGACCAAACCGGTCACCACCAGAAAACGCTAAGCCGGCATAGCTGGTGCCCGCTTAACGCCACGCCCTCCCTGGCTCACCATCGCGCATGAGGTGAGCCAAACCGCTCACCACCACTCCCCCAAACCTACCCCTCCTTGAATTCCCAATCTTTGAAATCAAACACGCTTCGTAGGACCTGCTCGGATCAGCGTGCCCAATAGCGTAAATGTGATCGCAGAGGGTCGTGGCACGCACGGACCCGGCCAACAATAACTCCACTTCATCACTACCCAGGAGTTACAAATGGCTGCTCTCTACGATTTCCGCTTTACCGTACGCCGCGCTGAGTTCAATCGCGGGATGGTCACGACCATGTATGGCAAAAGCAGCGACGTCTTTCGTGAGGAATGCGCCCAACTGAGCTATGCGGACGCCAAGGCCCGCCTGGCTGCGTTGAGTGCGGCAGAGCCCCGCAGCCATCAGGCGTCGATAGCAATGCAGTACCGCGACGACCGCTGCCCGCCGGGCTTCAAAAAAGCCACAAACAAGATCAACTTCGAATCTCAGCAATCCGCCGCGGCCTGACCTGCATCTCAAATCATGATGGGGGTTATTGAGAATTTTCAGCCCCCACTTTGGCTCTGCAAGTGATCGACCTCAGTAGAGAATGAATCGGTACCGATCTGAAGAAGTTACGAATGCGCGAAGCACTCATGCTGGCGGACTTCCCACCGGCCGCCCGCGAGCTGTACCTCAAAATTGCCAAGGAGTACGCGGTGCTCGGCGGTGACATACAAGGCGCAGCGGGCATTGCAGTTCAGGAAATGCCGGCCTGCTTAATGGAGGCCCTACGCATTGCTGTAACACCCAACACAACAAGCGGTTTTCCACCCCATTGTGAGGATTTCGATGAGCACCACTGAACAAAGCAAACAGGATCGGCTGAAGGCCGCGAATGAATTCATCAAGGTCATCGCCGGCTGCGGCCACAAGTTCTTCCTGCACGAAGATAGCGGCGTCATTGCCCGTCTGGACCTGGACCCGGAGGGTAAAGTGTGGATCACCGACGAATACACCCTCAGGCGCGTCAACACGCACAAAAACAACGACTGGCCAGGCTTCAATCACGGTGGCGGACTTCGGGCGTTCATTCAATCCCTCCGCGACTTCATTGTTAGCGGCCGCAAGATACGTGGGCAGTACTTCACTCCCACCGGACCTGGTGAACTGAAAAACAATCACTGGGGCTACGAGGATGCGGAGCTGCTGGTCGTGCGAGAAGCGGGCATTCGCTTGGGACTGGTCGCCGAGACACCTGCCGCCCTCGCATAGCCGCTCAATCGGGCCGAGCCAGTGGAATTTCTGGGGGGTGTTTTGGTTTGCCCCCCCGTTGCGACTTCGATTCCATTGCCAGGAAACCAACCCGATGGAGTGTTCCATGAAAAAATACTGGCGAGAGTTGGGCGAAGCCTACGCGGCACTGCCCCGATCTGTAGTCGTAATCTTCACTATTGTGTCCTTCCTTCCCGGCATTCTAATGGTGCCCCTCGTCTGGTACATGGCCAAAATGGCAGCGGCCACGGTTGCTCAACTCGAACTGCTGAACGCCGTACGCAGTGGCGTTAAGCTCGAACCCAGCAAAGTGAATGAGCTGATGATGCTGTTGTTTTCGGCGTCACCATCCCTCCTCTACCTGGTCGGGGCGATAAGCGTTGTAACTTTCATCTGCTTTGGCCTATTCGTTTTGGTAAGAACAGCCGGTTACTTTGCCGTGCGGGGTGAGAAATCCATGGCGAATGACGCACCGACGGTCGCTAGCGCCTGACCCCAATCGGAGCTCGGAAATCCAGGGGACATTTTGGCTTGCGGGAAGATCTCCCAAGTTCAAGATGTCTCCAACCCCAGCAACCGAGCATCCCCCATGCCAAAACCCTCCGGGCTGATCGTCTTTGAATCGGCAGACGACATTCAAATCAAGATCGTGAATTCCTCGCCAATGCTTTCAGCACCCGGGTTTTTATGCTCACTTCCGGTCTATACACTGTGTCTCACGAGCGGTGTAGAGGACGAGGTTCGGCCAGGTTTCGATGCACCTTTGGCTTACCTGAAAAGTGGTGGCGTTGAAACTGGTAGTAAGCAGGTATGGTTCAAATCTCGTGACGCAGCAAACCACCTGATTCTCCGTATCGAAGAGGCCTTTAACCAGCAGAAAATAGAGCATCAGCTGGACCTTCGGACACCTTATCAAGAATCCTTCAAAACCAAGATTCAGACGTGGATTGGCACTTGTGCGACGGCCATTTTCGTCTGCTTTCTGGGAGCAGGCTCGGCGAACCTTGGCTGGAAGACTTTTGATCCGATCGTTTCCTCGCTCACGGATGTACATCACTCATCTGACCAGCTGCAGGAGAAGCTCGCGCAGGAGGTCTATCAGCTGAATAATGCCCGGAGCAGCCAAGCAGCGATCCGTGAATGGATGGATTCGCGGGCACTTCAAGAACAAAGGTTTGCTAACTTCAAGACCTCATTGAATCTGGCTGAGGAAAAGATCAAGGCCGCGGCCAACCGACAAAACGCGGCTTGGAACGCTCAACAAGCCTCGGACCAGGCCGGAGAGAAGGCCGGTAAAATCATGCAGGCGTTCCAACTGCTGCCGGAGCAAGAACCCCAAGATCAATAGTCATAGGCTCACATAATACTCGGACACAAATCCTGCATTTGTGTCCACCACCAGGAAATGGCCGTTCAGGATGAGCGGTTTTATTCACCGCAACCATACCCTCGACGAATTCACTCCCTAGGTGAAGATTTCATTCCGAAGTCACCCTACTCCGCCGATTCAAACATGCGTCATCCGCCAACGCATATCACGTAAAAGAGCAAAAGCGATCGCCGAGACCTTCCAATCGATGCCCATGAAATATGGGCATTTTCGTTTTCGGCAGCTTCTGGCACGTGAACTCTTACTCGAAAATGGACGCATCAACCAATGAAATGAGGCGCCATTCATGTCGAACCCCCTGTACATCACCCTGACCGAATTCAAAATCCGTGGCACCGATGAGGTTCTGGTCGGTTACGTCGCCAACGACAATGACAACGAATCGGTCAACCGCGTGGCCTCCACATGGGAAGCCTTTAAAGCAGAGTATCCGAGCCGCGAGCATATCTTGCAGCAGCTGCAGGGTGAGGATGCCTTCTGCGGCCTCAGCGGCTCTTATCGCGTCATCAATGGTCAGATCGAGGTCACCGAGGAGGATGAAGATTTGGCAATCTTCAGCTCAATCATTTTCGAGGGAGATGATGGCCTGTTTTGATCTGCGCATGAGCAAGGCGGGCTGGCCCCGCCTTGTGATTCCAACCCAAGCTAACGCCGCACTCGCTGATAAATTTGACGTCAGTGTTGGCTACGTCGCGGCACAACGTAAGCAACTCAACATCAAGGCAATGAACCCCGTGCCTCGCCGCACATGGACCGCTCAAGACGTTGCCCTGCTCGGCAGCAGCTTTGACAGCAAAGTCAGCCTGCTGAGCGGAATTCCGACGACAGCTGACCAATTCAAGCGGTCAGAACTCAGCATCCAATCCTTCGCCTCGACCCTGTGAGCGGGATTTTTTAGCCCTCCTTTTGGTTTGCAAACCGAAGGGGTCAGCGATTCAATCCATTCGGTATTCAACCCCTAACCCAGGATGTCGAAGTGGCCTCTGTACAATCCGAATTGCTCGTTGAGCAGAAGGTTGCCAATGCCCGGAAATCAACCGGCCTAACGTATCTACTGTTCTTTGTTCTTGGGACCTTCGGGGCGCACCGGTTTTACTTGGAAAAGAAAGAGTCAGCGATTGTGATGCTTGGCCTAGGTCTGGTCGGATGCATGTTCTGGCAGCTGCTGATCGTCTCCATCATCTGGTGCACGGTTGACGGATTCCTGATCCCGGGTTTCATCCGTGAGCACAGCGAAACCTTATACCGGGTGGCGCGCCGGGAGGTTGCGCAGCTGGACCAAGGGCCAGACAAATGAGTCGTCGAACTAATGTGCCAAGTGAGGCGCTTAACCGCCTCAAGAAAACAGAACTGATGCTGAAATACTGATGTGAGCCCGGAAATCCAGTGTAGACAACGCGCCTTTTGGCCCTCCCAAGAATCGCGCTTGCTGGGATACCGGGAAATTGAAGGATAGCCGGCGAAGCATTTCCCTACCGCTGCATAAGCAGGGAGCTTCCCGACATTCCACCGAATAGGTGGCTAGTACCCAATCATCCTTCCCCTTTTAAGGGATTGCCTCACAGCAGGGGGTTTTGCTGCCCCCGACCAAGCGATAGGACACACACATGAAATTTGCCCCCGCAATTCTCACCGCTCTTTTTTCGGCTAACGCCTTGGCATCCGCTATCCCCGGCTCCCCTGAAGCTGCTCAAGCTTATGCTGTGCCGTACTTGGTCAACCGGTTTGTCACTGTGGCCAAACCAGAAATCAACGACGATCAGGCCCAAGTAAGCACCATGTTCGCAGGGCAATCGTGCACTTTGTACTTGGTCCAGGACCCCTCTGACGAAAGCGGCACTGGCTGGCGCTTATACGGGTCAACCTGCGGAGCCAGGACTGCCGCTGAGCAGCAAAAGTGGTACTCGACCCATGGATTCGGGAATAGAGAGACGACCACCCAGTAATCAGAAAAATGATCCAATCCTTGGTATCTGCCCACCTTCAACGAGCTGACAACAAACAGGTGAGAAAAATGACGTCCATCTACAGCCAATCACAGGAAACCCATCAGCAAGAACTCCAACAGGTAGCCACTGGTTTGAAACTCGCCGACGACGAAATTGAGGTGACCGCCCTTGAGACCCTTCGCTATGGAATGATGGCCATGCGAAACAGCGAATCACACCAGGAGTGCAAGGATATCTCCTATGCGATGCACAACATCCCCGAGGCCCTCAGTCGACGCGATTTTGAGTTTCTTCGCAGCTCCACAATTGAAGGCCAGTGGGCAATGTGGAAAATTCGTTCGCAGAAGGCCGCACTTCGTTCGCAGAAGGTCGCACACCCAGCCCAGTAAATTTCTACCAGGGGCTAATGGCACACAACCTATCGAGTAAATATTGCTCCATCGAACTTTAACGATGGAGCAATACCAATGACTTCCTTCGCTTTAAGCGACAAGCCTGATCCAGGCGTCGCCCCCTCAAAGTCTACACATCCAATCACCGACGCCGATGAATACCGCGCCGTGCTTGAGGCATGTGTCCAAGCCGAAAGCAGCGAAGATCGGAAACTGGCTCGCACTCTCCGCGCCCAGGTCGACGCATCGCCATTCGGCGGCTGTCCAATGTGTGACGGACGCCCGACGTGGCGCAACGAGCCGGCCTGCGTGACATGCAATGGTGACGGCTTTGTACCGGACTCAATCTCTACCCCCTTTCTTGCTGGCCAGGCCGCCAAGCTGAAAGGGGTGGATTTACTCAATTCTTCAATCCAGCTGCGAGCGCCACTCGGCAGAACCTTTAACGACTTCATGGCGGGCTACAACAGCGAACCGGCGCTGGTCCAGCAGAATCCTCGAGCGCAATCACTGCAGAACACGCCAGCGAAGGAGACAGGTGATGCTTAGTTCCGTCGTTCACATTCTGCGTTTGGGTTTGAAGTCGGCTGCCCACGAGCTTTCTGCCGCGTCGAAAGCCCATGCCTATTACCAGGTAAATCCGCTGACAAAAAGTGACCGTACTTTTTATTGGGTGTTCGGCTTCACCCAGGGCGTATCACGCGCAATGGCAGACCTGCGCAAGGCTGACATAAATCGCCCGGCCTTTGATCCAGGTGCTGAAATCGAGATGAGCTTCCAAGCTTCTAACGCAAAGCGGCCCGTATTGATCGTCGATGTGGTTCGGGCTGATGAGCATGGCGCGAAAATTCCGGTGACCAGCACGCTGAACTACGTTGAGGCCCAAACCGTACTCAGTGCCCTCAATATCCTTCGTGGTACCGGAATTTACTGCCTGAAGGACTACCAGGCCGACAATTTCATTAATCAAGCCAGCTCGATGCTGGCTCCGGGTACCAAACGAAAAACAGCGAGCAACTAAACGAGGCCGGCAGGCCTCCTCGCTTTTGACCCATTTTTGAACTTAAGGAATAAACATGATCTCGACCCAAGTAGCCACCGCCCCTCACGTTGCACAACGCAACCAGGCCATCGCTGCGTTCATGGACGATATGGCCGTTCAAATGGACATTTCCGCAGTCACCATTCGTTCCTCCGCTCCCGATACCAAAGCTGGTGATTTGATCTCGAAAGCAGCCACCGGCATTGAGGAACGCGCCAGCCAGATTCGCACCTTCACCCGTGAGTTCCGCACCAATGGAGACCTGGCTAAGTTTGACCAGGCTTGCAAGGTGGCCGGCTGGCGTCCATCCCCCGACGCATTGGAATCGTTGATGGAGCAAGCGGCCCTGGGAACCATCCAGTAAACCGGGCCGCTTGTGGGCCTGAGGTTGGGTAACTGGCGCACATGAAAAATTGTTGGTGGTACCGATTCTGGCACGTGGGGGGTACTTCTAAGATTTCTCCATCGAATTCACTTGTTGGAGAAAGACCATGAACCAGACCATGAACGTTGCAACCCGTACCGGTACTCGCGATGCCGCACTGCTGACCACCTTTGCCCATGAAATTGGTGGCGAATCTTTCACCTTCGGGGTGCATCTCGACCTGAACTATGGCCAGCGCTACAAGGTTTCCGAGTTCACCACCGGCATGGGCATTGCTGACGTACTGGTCGCCGCAGACCGCTACGCCATGAAGGACGACGCATTCCCTGAGGCCGACATTCTGGCCCTCTCAGAGAAAGCCTTGCAGCGTCTCATTGCCTCGCACGGCGAAGACAACGTAGTTGAGATCCTGAGCAACAACCGCAGTGCCCGGCCGATTATCAACACCATGCACTGAGTAACCGACAGCCCTCATCGCCGTTGGCGGAGCGCTCTCCGCCAACATGAATTTCTAGCCCATGTTTTGGGATGTGGACCGACCAATGCCTTCGATAAACTGAAAGTAGATCATTGGCTGCAAGTGGCACGTCTCCTCAAACCTAAAGCTGTGTACTGCCAAACCTGTGCTTTTTAAGGATCAAAATGAACCAACCGCTGACCATTTACAGCTCGCGCACTGCAGATAAGTTCGTAGTCCGGCTTCCGGACGGCATGCGTGAGCGCATCGCCGAGGTAGCCCGCATCCATCATCGCAGCATGAACTCGGAGATCATCAGTCGCCTGGAGTCGAGCCTGATCAACGCATCTGCCGTCCAGTACCCAGACGGTGATGCTACTCAACTCTCGCCACAAGAATGGCGTCTTGTCGAAGCCTTCCGCAGCCTTGCGCCGCACCAACGTAACGCCTTGCTCGAAATCATTTCGATCAAGAGCGCCAACGACGCCACTGCCGAGGAGGCATAAGAGTGATCGAGTGGCTGCGCGACGAATTTAATCCGGAAGGACGTTGATGGACGGCAATACGCAAAAGCAAATCCTGGATCTGTTGGAGGGTATGCCCAAGAGCAACCTCCTACAGATGCACAAGATCCAGTTGGGGGGCTTCCGTGGTCAGTCCGTTGAAATGCTCATGTTCGGCAACGCTCACCCATCTGAGACGTTTTCAGAAACTGTTGCGCGATGCTTGATCGATGTACTCAACAAACCACTGTTCCCGGTGTTTTTCGACGAGATCCTTCTCTACACCTGCCCCGAGTCAGAAATTAAGGCCCGTTGTGAGGAGTTCGCCAAGCTGCAGGAGGACGCGACAGCCTCCTACCAGGCAAACATGGATGCTTTGGCTGCAGCGTTTCGGCCGACCGAACTTGCCATTGATGACCCGATTCATCGTCTGACTGCGCTGTATGCCGGTGGGCGCTGTGTGGACCTTCGAGACATTTACGCCAAAGGTTCGGATGTGAAGTTGGCGACGGTAGCCTTGATTGCCAATACCGAGCCGTCGTGCGCAACATGGTTGCAGGTGGCACAAGGATTACTTCTCCCGCGAATCACGAGTGACCTTCTAGTTCCCCCCCAATCTTGGGATGCAGCTGTATAACGCAGACTCCGACGATTTTTACATTGGCGGCTTATGGCACAGTCGCCACGACCTCAACATGGCTCCATTCCAACTCAACGAGCCATGACCATGACCCAAGAATTCGCAAATACCTGCCTTGATTTGAACCAGGCCTTCCACCGCTATACCTCCCTCGGAATGACCCGTCGGTTAAAGGCCCGGGCAACAGTGACCCTCATCCAGCATCCAAAGCACGGCTTCCGTGTAGCCCTGCTGCTCGACTACACGACCACTGCATGGGACCCGCGGCTGGCCCCGGCGCAGGCGATCGCTGCTGAGTATTTGTTCGACGGTCTGACTGAGCGCCAATACCACACCGTCATTCGAGCGGCTAAGGCCCTGTGCGGCGCGTCTACGGACAAACAGGTGAACGCAGCACAAATGGAAGCTTTGAACCGGCTGATCCAGTCGCCGTCAGCGGTCTGCATTTTTCGCGATGATGTGGTTCTTTCTGTCCTCGCCCAATCTCTGCCAGACAGCCAGGTTCAAGTCCCTGCCGCAGCCATCCAGCACATGCGCACTGCTGAGTTGTATGACGGGCAGCAAACACTGGTCGGGGCCGTCGGGCCGGTTACCGCTGAGGCGATTGCAGAACGTGTTCGATCAACACTGGCAGTAGGCATGACCGGCTTTTCCAAAGAACGCATCGCCCAGGAACTAGCATCCGGCGAGCACACAAATTGGAACCTTATTCGCGGTCGTGCCGCGTAATTGACCCAACGATGAACCTGCACAAATGCTGCAGGTCGTCCCATAGCCCCCAAGACATCAGAACGACGAGAAATCCCATGTCCCGACTGAGCATTTACAGCAAGTCTACCCCTCACATCCGCGAGGCATTGACCAAGGCTAAGGAGTTGAATCTGACCGGCGTTCTGTCTCAGGTTCAGTTCCCATCCTCGAAATCGGCTCTAGGCTTCGTCTTCGGCTGCGCTGGCTTCGCGGACGAAACGCCGATCCGTACCAGCACCATTACCCTGATAACAAACGACGTGATTTGTACCGAGAGCGGGAGCCAATACATATTGGCCGACTGCCTCGACTCAAAGGCGACTCAGGACAAGGAAATGATCCGCCAGGAATTGATCGAGCACCAACTCGCCCTTGATGAGTGCGTGAACGGGGGCACTCCAGGCCTTTCTAACGTCACCCACTTCCCAACCTCAAAGCGCTAAAGGTTCCCCATGCCAAAACAGCAGATGTACCGAGTAGTCGAGACCTCAATCGTGGGTACCGAACGTGTCGAACGTGATATCGGTTGCAGTTGGAAACCGGAGCGTGCCGCGAAGGAGGAAATGCGAAAACTAAAACAACAGAAATCCACTCGCTGGTTGTCGCTCCAGAAGCAGCAATAGGAGCTGTAACCACACCCCTCACGTAGCACAGCAATGCCGCCAAGCTGGCCGTTCAGAAGTTGGAACTAGGCATTGCGTGCTGGGCGTCACAACGTGAGCGCGCCCGGGATGGCGTAATTGTCCGGCATTACCAACGCGGCTTTCAAAACCGATCTTGGGGAATACGAAAGTCTGCAAAAGGCGAGGAATATTAGTGATTGTACATTGATGTCGATGTACAATTAACACATACACAATACGCCTTGGAGTTGCAGAATGTCCGCATTTCACATCCTCACCATCTTCACTCAGACCAACTGCGTTCGCTCTCACATCGTCCGCTTTCTGGTCGCCGAGAAGGACATTCCCTGCCGCGTTGTGGACATTGCCTCCAAAGCCAATTTGCTGACGTTGGCAGACGTTACCACTGCCCCGTCAATCACTTCCCGCGAAGTAAGTTTGAGCGATTTTGACGTCATCGTTGACTACCTCGATGAGCGATACCCGCTCCCCGCGATGCTGCCCCCGGATGCCATCAACCGGGCGATGTTTAGAAATCAGGTTCGCGCCTTTCACAAAGAACTGTTCCCGATCCTGCCTCGCGCTGTAGCGGGAGATAAGGACGCTCGCCAGCAGCTGGCAGTCGAGTTGCGCGTTTTGGACAGCGCAGTATCCGGCCAACAATTTTTCGGCGGCGATACGTTCACCATCGTTGACGTGACACTGGCCCCATGGCTGTACGCAGCCAAAACCAATGGTGTGGCGTTGAAGAACTTCCCGGCGCTCTGTGCCTATGCAGAACGGATGTTTGCCCGTGATGGCTTCACTGCAAGCCTTAATGAAAACAACGATCAGACCGAAGTGGCCTAACTCAAACTTACGGGGCGCTGGTGCGGCCAGGCCCCAACCCAGGAGTTGAATGCATGAACATCCAACCGATATATCCGCAAATGGCGCACGGGTCTGAAATTTTCTGTTCCAGTTGCAAACAGACAAAACGCGGGAGTGGTGCGTTTGCTGATTTGGATCAGAAAGGGGCATATCTCTGCGTAAGCTGCACGAAAACGGCCATAGGTGGCGTCAAGGCGTCAAAATTGCTGGAGGAGGCGCAAATGCGTTATTTCCGAGCGACTGGTGGGTACTGCCATGGCATGGAGAAGACACCAATTCGGGCTGCCTGAAGCCTGCTCGCACCCCGTTGGTCGCAGCATTCAAACCCCATTCTCGGAAATACGAAAGTTGATGAAATAGCGTCAACCTTGATGATTGTACACTGTGTTCGATGTACAATTAACACATCAAACAAACAGGGGTTCATCACAATGTCTACATCCAACACTCTGGTCATCATCAAAGCAGCTAACTGCGTGAAGTCCAACATCGTCCGTTACATGGCGAAAGTGAAAGGTGTTGAATTTGTTGTGTTGGACTCGGCGTCACCAGCGGCAACCAAGCTCGCCAAAACCTTGGGAATTTCTGAGTTCCCGGCCATCATCGAGCGCGCCCTGATCGTGTCCGATTTTGACCTGATTCTTGAGTTCGTAGAGGAACGATACCCGGAGCCTTCGCTGTTCCCCGCCGAGCCCACCAGCCGCGCAATGTTCCGTACAACGATGCGCCGCCTGCACGCCGAAACCTTCGCCCTACTTGCCCCTGCTGTTGCCGGATGCGCAGCCAGCCGCGAACGTCTGGAGGCTGACTTGGCAGCACTGGACCAGATGGTCTACGGCTCTAAATTCTTTGGCAGCAACGCATTCAGTTGCATGGACGTGAATCTCGTACCGTTCCTGTATGCAGTTGAAAAAGCTGGCCTGCTGGCCGACAAGCTGCGCAGCCTACGCACTTACGCCAGCACCCACATTGAGAGTGCCGACTTCAAGGCGATGTTCCCGTCATCCGAAGAGTCGCTCGCAGCCTGATAAGAATTACGACAGCATGCCGGGGATTTCCTCGGCTTTTTGCTGCCTGCTTGTTTAATCCCCTCCCGCGCCCCTGCTGAGCTAGGACTAAAATTCGCCCCCGCCGGGTTCGAGCCCTGACCTGGGCCTTGATATTGCGCCACCGATCAGCTGGCCTTGCTGTGAGAAAGCAATGAGTCGCTTCCTGCTTTATGTCGCCAATCGTCCCGAGGCATTCAAAGCCGAAAGTGAAAAACCAAGGTGTGTTATGGCTGGGAGCCGTGAAATTCGCTGTTTAGAATTGGGCATGAATCAATGTCTCCAATGCCAGTCATCCCGATCCCCCTTCAAAACGCACGCAACTGACAAGTCAAACTTGACGGTTCGGCGCCTCCCGCTCTTGAAGTGGCGTCATCGCCATGGCCCGGCTGATAGGTTTTACGAACACCCGGTAATGCGGGAAAGAAATTCTTGCGCCGGTTCTGGCACCACTTTCCCGGCCTTAAAGTTTCCCCATCACTTAACGAATGAGGGAAACACAATGGAATTCATCACTGATCTCAAAACCGCGCAGGCCGCTAAGTTCGCCTTCAAAAAGTACAAAGTCGGTGCCGGTACCGAGATGGGCGACGGCGCACCGCGTTGGTCGGCTGATGTCATCCTCGACGGGAAAAAAATTGGCACGGTCAACGATGAGGGGGACGGCTCGCCCTTCAACATCGATATCCCGGTTCCAGAGCAAGATCTGTTGGTGGCTGCCCTGAAAGCTGCAGGCTATGTGCTCGATCTGAAAGTGCCGGGATCTAAACATGTGCTTAATGAGCCTAAGGACTCTTACGAATATCTGACCCTCGCGCTGAATGACTTCGCCGATCATTACGACGAATTGAAGTACTGGAAGTCACGCTGCAAAAACAAGATCGTTGCTCGCCGCAAAGGCGATAAAGAGCGTGAGCACGCGTTCTATTCGCTCGTGTATACCGAAGAGTTGGCCGCAGAGGTGCGGAAGGCCGAAGGTGACAATCTGGTAATGATCGTAAACGAAGCCATCGCCGGCCTCTAAGCCTTTAGGGCCAGCCGCCAAGGGATGGCCCAACATTTCCGAGAACTGCTGCCAATCGCTCACACCGATGGCTCTCAACATGCAAAGGAGCAGCGACGTTGAACGCTACACCAAACAAGTCGGCAAAAAGCCTTCAGATCCCCATAGGACCAGGCGCAAACATTCATGAATACCTCAGCGCCGTAAATGGATTGCCGCTGCTTGCTCCTGAGGAGGAGCGCGAACTGGGACGACGCCTTTACCATCACCAGGATCTTGATGCAGCGCGCCAAATGGTGATGGCTCACCTACGTTTTGTTGGCCATGTCGCCCGCAGTTACTCGGGTTATGGGTTGTCACTCTCGGACCTGATCCAAGAAGGCAATATCGGCCTGATGAAGGCCGTCAAACGTTTCAATCCCGATGTTGGGGTGAGACTCGTTACCTTTGCATTGCACTGGATCAGGGCTGAGATTCACGAGTTCATTCTGCGCAACTGGCGCATTGTGAAAGTGGCGACCACCAAAGCGCAGCGCAAACTGTTCTTCAACCTGCGGAGTCAGAAGAAACGACTGGGCTGGATGAGCAACGACGAGGTAAGCCGCGTTGCTGAAAGTCTTGGCGTTAAGCCAAACGAAGTACGGGAGATGGAAAGCCGCCTGAGCGGGCAGGATCTGGGGTTCGACCCAACCGATGCCGATGACGAAGAAACCGCTATAAGGACGCCAGCGAATTCGCTGGAAGACTTCAGCTATGACCCGGCCAGGCAGTTCGAGAATTCGAGTCAGGGTGAGAACATGGGTGCCAACCTTAAAAACGCCCTCGCCGTGCTGGATTCTCGCAGCCAGGACATTATCCAGCAGCGTTGGCTCATTGACGACACCGCTACCCTTCAGGACCTGGCCACCAAATACAACGTGTCCGCCGAGCGTATCCGTCAGCTCGAAAAAAACGCGCTGGCCAAAGTAAAACTGGCGATGCGGACCATTTGAAAAATCATTGAGTGGGCAGCTTCTGGCACTTCGGCATGCAGCTCAGCATGGGCTCATCAACTGATTACAGGAGCCCCAGAAATGAACACCAAAACAGCAACCCCTGAGCCAACAGTCCGCCTCGACGTCACCCTGACCCTGGCGGATGAAAGCCAAGGCCGGTACTCAATTGCGATCTTTGGAACCCAGCGCCAAGAACTCCCTATCAAGTGGCACCCGAGCGAAACGGACTCGCAAACCGAAACAGTTACCTTCGCACTTTCAGGGTCGCGGTTCGTCGAGTCTGCGGAGCAACTCTCCGGCGAAATCTGGCGCACCCTTGAGTCGTTTGATCTCGTAGACCAGCTCATTGATCGACTCCTTGAAGGCGTGCCTGCTGAGGAAGCCGCTGAAGCCCTCATCGCCACGTTGTGACCGACTTTCCTTCCCATAGACAACAGATAGTCTCCACGCGAGCTTCCGTTGGCTATGTGGACCGTATGAGCATCCAGAAACGGAGCACCGCAATGCACGTCAAGACCACGGCCCCAATCGCAGGGAAAGTCAGCAAAGAAAACGCAACCAAACCAAAGCCGCGCTCAGAAACACATCGCCGCACTGATGGCGTCCGCACTCGCGACTCCTTTGCCAATTGCCCACCGCGATTGGACGAAACACGGCATACATGCCGTCGGCCGGAATACTTCAATGTCCATCCGTTTGTTCCTTGTGTTGCGTGCCTGAGCGCCCTTTCTAGCCAGGCCGGCGGTTCACGTCGGGAAAAGCCGGCACTGCTCACTCGCAACATCACCACGAAGCACCGCGGGAGCCCGCACTCCCGACTCCCTCACACTCCACCTTTAGGAAAACACATGAACACCGCCCCGCCGCAAAACATCGAAGCTGTTCTGGTTACCTCTGAAAACGGGTTCCGTGACTACGACATCAAAGGGCACCCGGTTGTCCACCGGATTACCGTCGGCCACGGCATCCGAAAAGGCGACAACTTCAATGTCTACTGTACAGGTGGTCGAAAAGTCGGTGGTGTCTGGCAAGGCGGATTGGAAAAATCACTGATTACCTTGTTCGAACGGCTCAGATCCGAGATGCCGAACTAAAATCTCTCCGGCCGGCGGCCAGGCGCTTCGCACCAGCAGATGGGACTATGCTGATTCAGTCCCTCACTGGATTAACGAAGATGTCTGGTCCACTCACGGCCGGGGTCGTTTGTTTCCTGATTGGTTGCGGCTCAGGTATTGCGACGGCGGGGCCGCCTTCGCGCGGCTGCGTAATGCTCACACCCTCGGCGGTCACTTTCGTTTCCGCCGAACTAATGGCCTACAGCGATCTGTGTGTACCTGACGGCCAGGTCGTCGGCTATCTCTCAGTCTGGGATACCAGGGCCTGGACCGGCAAAGTGGTACCGCCATATAACCGCGTTACCTTGACGGCAAAACCGGGGGACTCGCCTGCCACCGTGTCGGTACGGACTGCAAGCGGGCTTTATCGGGCAGAAATATCGGCCCTTCAGGGATGCAACTCACTCCCGCCAACTGTTTGCTTCTGCCATCCAGCCCGCTATCTCCCCTACCCGGCTCTCCATCCACCAGTGCTCGCCGACTGCTCCAGGTGATGCCACTACTCACAACTGGATGAAACCAATGCCCAAGTTGCCGAGCGAATCGCCGCCCTCTGGAATTTCGCCTCTGGCACTAACACTTCCGAGCTCGAAGGATTGATTGCGGCGGGAATGACCGTCGATAAAATGATCACTCTGCTACTCGAAAAACACGATCAAAAATCCTGAGCCTTCCCCCCCTACGAATTAATCGAATAACCGGGGGGCTTCTGGCACGCATGCTCCTCGGCGACGATAGATTCATTAACTCGACGGTGGAGACCGACATGAACACAGCTCAGATCAACACTGCAGCACCGACACCACGCTCCCTGGCCGACTTCGGTTTGGTTGACCTCACAAAAGTCTCTTGCGCTTCGTTCTACATCGATGCCATTACCGGCCCCAAGATCACTTTCCGAGAAGTCGGGACCGTGTATTTTGACGATCATGAAAACCAACGCCGCGTCGTGCTCCACCTCACAGTGGAAACGAAGAAACGCGGGAACAAGAAGGTGCTGGTACCAGACAGCATCCCACGCTTCATAGTCTCTAATCTTTCAGGTTACGACCCCCTGAAAAACATCTGGGGCAGTGGTGGACATGAGGAGTCCAACGTCGAACTTACGGTTGAAGAAGCAGCAGCATTCCGTCAACAGTTCGAAGCGCTGCGCGCGGGGATGGTGAAGGAGAAGAACCTCTGGACGTGGTACCGCTCCGACTTGGCTCTTGCCAGCCAATCGGCGGCCTAAAGGCTGTTGACGGCCCCGGGATTTCCGGGGCCGCAATTGGCTGGCAGCTAAAGAAGGGGTCGATATCCTCGGGGAAGCATCTTCCACATGCAGGGCAGGCATTTCATGAACGACGCAACAATCAAAGCAATTTTTCTGGCGAATGGATTCAAGGAGAAAGACCAAGGCGACGGCCACATGGGATTGAACCCCAATGTTTACGACGCAGCCCGGGCTTTGATATCCGCCTTCGCGCCGCCGGCGGACATACGCCGCCCTTTCGGCGATAGCCTGCTCTATGGCGCAGCCAAGGCCTATACGGCCGCTTTGACGAAAGAAGCCGACACCGCCCAGGGCATGATTAACGCCATGCGAAAAACGCTCAACAAACTGCTAGCGAGCTCTCCGGCGAACGTCTGGACGACAGTTGCACGGTTGGTTGGGCACGACGAACATACCTTTGATCAATGGTATGAAGCACATGGCAAGGCGTTGCTAAGTTATGAGCTGGGTTGTGAGCACCTGATGGAAGCAGCGTGGGATGCGGGCCTGGCCAGACACCCAACACCACGACGCTGGGGACGTGCCGCGCGGACTGCCGAAGAAATGACGGCACAGGATACAGCGCTGTATAAAGTGATCCACCAACAGCTTTCACATTACCGACTTCAGGAGCAGCAGAGCGATTCAGAATCCGGCTACCCGCTAGTCGACGCCTTAACCGCCGAAGGAGCCGAGGACATCTCCAGCGGCCAACGAGAAATTGATCGACTGGCAGATCATCTCTTTGGCGAGATTCTGGACAAAATCAACCTGCGCCGGGACTCGTTGGAAAGTCTTCGGGATGTTGCCGACTGGAACCGCGAGGTTGCAGGAAGTATTGGCATGGAGCGCTACGAATTGCAGGCCGAGGTCACCCGGCTCGAAAAACAACTCAAGGAATTGATGCCCGCCGCCGAGGCTGCGAGCGCAATGCTCGCGGACCAGTGTCCAAACTCGACAGTGGGGAATGAACTTGCCCGTGTCTTCGACAAGATTGCCAGGGAGAGTGTAACTCAACGACTATCCCCGACGGTGACAGTAAGCAAAGCCCAGACTGGGGTACCAAAAGTGGCTCTTTGGGTCGTGGCACATCCCGGCGGACAACGGTACTTCCAACGCTACGAGGATGCGCTACAACAAGATCCGGATATAGCGCCAATCGCCTTGATTACTCTCCAGGATCACCTGGCCAATGTCGAGCTACGGGGGCAATTCAAAGAAACGATTCTTCACGCGCTGCTGATCAACCATGCGTTGAAGGCCGAGCATGAAAACGATCCCGAGAAGGCTCTCTCCGAACTAATCAAAATTGAAGTAGCCATGGCCATTGATCCCGCGATATCGGGTTCGCCGCACATAACAATTTCCTCGAAGTAACCATTCATTCTGAATCCGATGGTGGTGGCACGCACCATCCAGATCGAAGATAGCCCCATACATTCCAGTTGGGGCTTCAATCATGCAAGACACCACTTTCCGTCCGATTCCAGAACCGATGATCCGTGTAGGCGCACTTGGGTTTATGTTGGGCCGTAACCCTGCCGACAAGCCCCACAACATCCAGCCCACTGAAAGCCTCTGGAATGCACCTGACGGGCGCGAACTCACCTACAACCAAGCAAAGGTTGAAGCGTGGAATACACCATCGTTCCTGGTGTACTACCTGGTATCAGGCCGTTACTGCCTGGACAATATCTACGAAGCTGACACTTGCCGCCCCGCGGTCTTCGGTACCAAGGAGGCAGCTCTGCTGTTCGTGCAGGAGCGGATCGATGGAAAGCAGAGCATCAGCCGCCAGTTTCTGCTCGAAGGGCCTGGAGCCGACTACCACATCACCAACGATGCAGAGGGCCTCAAGCAAATGCAGTGGCACCTTCCCTATTCCCTGCGTAGTCGCTAGGGGGTATGACGATGGCTTATGAAGATCCTGCAGGTAAGACTCGACCTGAGTTAGAAACGCTTCTGCGCCGCGTCTACAACGAGTACCCGGAGTACAACAACTCCGAGTATGGAAGTGGCCGGTTCGAGGACATGGTCGACCGCTTTGCCGAGGACGCCTTCTACAAACTCCACTTTGTGGCCAAAGCCTTCCTAGAGACGCCAAGGACAAGTCATGTCAGGCATCAGAAGGATCAATCGTAGCGGCCAACATCCGGAAGGCCTGCTCACGCTCCCCGCAGACATAGCGGTCGCGGCAAGCGGCAGCCAGCATCAGAACCACCGGGGTTGCCGCCCACATGCTTTGCGTGAAGGCATAGATAACCGCGGACAAGGCCAGGCTGTACAGGAAGAATCGCCCTTTCCCGCCACCAAAGACCGACCCTATTTGAATCAGGTGGTTGACGTGGAAATTAAAATGGATCACTTCGCGTTGGCGGTCCTCGTGACTTAGCTTCCGGGCCAGTTCAAGCCCGGTTGCTAAAGCCGCGTCGGGATTCTTACGATATGCATCCACAAATTCGCTGTTCAGCCACTCGCGGAACGCGACGGTCTCGGGTGAATCGCTTGCAGTCATGTCCTTCCCTATATTCGGCAGTAAACCTTGAGTCAGTTTGTTTCTTCGGTCGCTTGCTTGTCCACTAAAAGGCAAGGCTTTCAAGACGTTTCTCCACTCGCATTCCAAAACCTAGGATAGAAACTCAAGCTCACTGACAGCCCTTTCCCCTCACTGGTTGCACCCGACTTTCAAACGGGCAGTGTTTTCCATTGCACCGGTTCTGGCACGTACTTGGGCAATCAATACTTCCTGTCAGTTACTGAAATAAATGCGACATCTGACAGGCAAAGGCCTCAATCGGAAGCTCAAGATTTCCGAAATACCTGCGACGGCTGATGGTAATTAATGCGACTGTCCTAGTTTTTGCTGGCAATAGCTGCGACTGGCCGTGCAACTTTCTGATAACACCACGGCGGGCCTGCTGATATGCTTTGCAGGAGGCCCACGCCTCACTCTCTCGGGATCGAGCACGATCCGCATTCAATCCAAACAGAGAGAGTCCTATGGCCCCACGCCAAGCCGCATCCCTTCGCCCTGGTCAGTTCAAACACCTCATTCGAGTAGCCAGCGTTACAGGCCGTATGCCTGAGCGTGACGTGATGCTGATTTGGGTCACGCACACAACCGGCATCCGTGTGACCGAGCTTGCCCAGCTGGAGATTGGCGACGTTCTCTACCCAAGCGGATCGTGGCGGCCCGAAGTGTATTTGCGATCTGCAATCACTAAAGGTGCCGTGCACGAAACGTGTATCTGACCCACCCCCGTTGCCTTGCCGCCCTGGACAACTGGCTTGCGGTGCGGCACCAGCGCGGCTGGGGGCTTTCAGGTGTGGATGAGTACCGGGGGTTTCGCCCAGGTTCAAAGCTGGTCACGACGTTCAAAGGCGAGGCTTATGAGCTGGCATTTAAGCATCGCATGTTGGACAGCGGGCCGGAGGTGTACAGGTGCTGCGACACCCTACAACAAACGTTCAGCCGACTGTATCGTCAGGCGGGCATCAAAGGAGGGTCGTCGCACAGTGGCAGGCGTTCGCTTGCCGCCAAGGTGTTGGCCGCGACTGGTGATGTGGAAGTTGTCCAGACCCTTCTAGGCCACGCATCCCTGGATGACAGCAAGCAGTATCTAACCGTGGATCAAGCCTCGGTTAAGCGTGCATTTGAGGATGCATTGTAGATACTATGTTTATACAATTCTGTTGCAATTCACACCTTGTGTATCTACAATGAGACTACGCTTTAGGAGGTTGTTATGGAAGTCAAAGTCCAGCAGTGGGGCAACAGCGCGGCGATTCGTCTGCCTGCGGCTGTGCTCAAGCTCATGAATCTGGTCAGCGGCGATGTGCTGAAACTCGATGTCTCCGCCGAGGTAATGACCCTCAAACCTGCGAGAGCAAAACCGCATTACCAATTGGCCGACCTGATGGCGCAGTGCGATTTGTCCGCGCCGGAGCCTGCCGAACTGGCCGGGTGGAATTCCATGCCCCCAGTAGGGCGTGAAGCGTGAAGCGGACCAAATTTAACCGGGGCGATATTGTGCGCCTGAACCTGAACCCCACCGCTGGCCGCGAGCAGCAGGGCGATTTTCGTCCGGCGCTGATCATTTCGCCTGCGGCCTTTAACGTTTCGGGCTTGGCCCTGATCGCGCCAATCACCAAGGGCGGCGACTTTGCCCGGTATGCCGGGTTTGCCGTACCGCTGAGCGGTTCCGGTACCGAGACTCAAGGTGTGGTGCTGTGCAATCAGATCCGCACTGTTGACCTTGAGGCCCGTGGCGCCAAGCGGGTGGAGTCGGTTCCCGAGGTGGTGATGGACGATGTACTTGCCCGCATTCAAGTGCTGATCGAGTAGCAGAGGAAAACGCAGATGAAAAAAATAATCGATGTGGTGAACGACGAAGTGGAGGCGAATGCCCGACCCCTACGAACCGTTGCTGTGACCAACTTGCCCCTTGGAATGGCTGTTGGCGTGTTGAGTGTGATTACAGCCATAGCGGGAGCTGATGGCCACTTTGGTTGGGCGGCAGGCGCATTCACCACCGCGCTTGCGCTGTTATGGTATGGCATCCGTCGCACATACAAGTGTTAAGGGAAAACGACATGGCACGCGCACGGCTCCACCTGATTTGCGGCAACTGTGGTTGCAACGATATGTGGTCATACCGCATTGCCCCCGAAGGCACAGACATTGATGGTGACCTGTTCCCCGCCGTGTACCTGTCCTGCGGGAACTGCGCCACGCTGCACGACCTGGCGGATACGGCCAAGAACTCCGACCCCAGCCAGAAGCTAATCAGTTAAGGGAAAACGAACATGGCACTGAAAGTTTTTGGTGGGCTAACGATGGTAAAGGGCAAGCAGGTTCGCACCATCGTTGCTGCATCGAGTCAGAAAAAGGCGGCTGAATTAGTTGGCGTTTCGCTCAGCTATTTGCGGGGCTACTGGTCCGAAACTGGCAATGCAGTTGAATTGAAAACAGCCTTGTCCCAGCCGGGGGTGGTCTTCACGGCACTCCCCGAAAATGACAAACAATTTGCGCCTGTTTCGACAAGCGTTTAATCACGGAAAACGCCGCCATGCCAGTCTCCAAAGTGATCTATGAGTGCATCGGCTGCAAGCGCATGCATGCCACATTTGAGCAGGGGTGTGACTGCCAGAAAAACCCGGAAGGCCTGTACAGGGAATGGGTAGCCACTCCCAAGCAGGTGCCGGTGCCTCAATGCAGTAGCTGCGGGGGTAGCGATGCCCCGTGCGACCAGGTTGATTGCCCTACGATCCCCTGCAAGATCGGCAGGCCGAGCACACGATACGCGGATTTGGTAACCGGCCAAATCGCCGAATGAAGGAAAGAAATCAGCATGAAATCAGAAGTCGCGAAAGGGAAAACAGAGTTCTTCGACAAGCTTACAAAGCAGCTTGCCGATAGACGGTCTGGATTGGGCTGGAAGGACGCTTGGGCGCTTCGACTGGGAGACTTGGGTGAAAAGAACCGTCTTCCTCGTGGCTTCAATGCCAAAAATCTGCGTGAAGCCCAGGGGTGACCCACGCCGTTACCGAGGAAAACGCGGTACCGCCCAAGCCCAGCCCTGCGCTGGGCTGCGGCAGTACAAGGAGGCGATTTCCGCGTCCATGATCGAGCAGGGAGAACAGAGCATGGGAATCCAGGCCAACCAGTTTGTGACAACCGCCAATGAGCGGGTGCTGACCGATGATGGCCAGCAAGGCATGCGCGGCAAGGAGGGTATTGGATCATCGACCGAACGGCACCAGGGCCACGTCGCCGCCACGATCTACGCGAATTGCGCCCAACTGGATAACCGCCAATTGGAGGAGATTATCGAATGGGTCCGCCGTTACAAGAACGGCCAGCAAGGCATGCGGGATAATGAGGGCATTGGCTCATCAACCGATCAGCACCAGGGCCACGTCGCCGCCGCGATCTACGCGAACTGCGCCCAGCTGGATAACCGCCAGTTGGATGAGATTATCGAGTGGGTTCGCCTCTACAAGAAATGATCCGGGAAAACAGCATGACTATCGTAAAAATGAAAACCGCAACCGGCGAAGAAGTGACTGTGAAACTGGCGGAAGGCGCTGGTTCCGGCAAAGGCAAAAGCTTTTTGCCGGAGGTGTCCAAGTCGATTGAGCAGGCTGAGCAAGAACGGCTCAGGCTCAACCGCGAGTATTTCGAGGAAGGCTGTGCCTGCATCCACAGGGCCAAAACGCTGCAACCGTGCCCTACCAACATGCCTGACAGAGAAGCAGTTGCGTTCTACGAGCAAAATTGCAAGTGCTCACGCAACTACGTCCCGAATTGAGGGAAATCTGCGATGAATGTGTTGCTCAGCTTTTTAGTAGCCCTCGGGTTAATGGTATTCGCCTTCTGCTGTCCGGGTTTGCTCGCGAAGCGGTCGGAAGTCATGTTCAAAGGTCAGGAAATTGCCGCTGTGCTCGGGCTTATTTTGGCCTTGGTATGTGCTGTTTTTGTTTGGCTGCTATCCACGCCTGACACCCTGTTTGCGAAGGCGTATCTGAACTGAATTCTGGATAGGAAAAATCCGCTGTACACCACCGGCCCGCATCTGCGGGCTTTTTTCTGTCTTGGTAGTCGCAGCTATTTCCGGAATTTAGCATTTATTTCGGAAACCGACACTTCCTCATCACAGCGACGGCCGGGACGGTGACTACCAGCCAGACGTTCAACATTTGAAGGGAAAACTCGATGGAAAACCAAGACCACGCAGGAAACCTGGCCCTATTCCTGCTGGATAAGACCGGCAGCATCTGGGGTTGTTGGTCCGGGAAACTCACCGCAGCGGAACAACGTGCGCTTTTTGGCCGGTTCCTGGGAAAAGGAAAAATCGTTATCGATGGCTTGAGAGAGCAAATCTGCAACCGCGTCAGCGTTTGCTTCGGTCAGGACTGGGATGATCGAAACGTAACCACCTGGCAGCAGCTCAACTATGCCGATGGATGCCTTGGGTAAGCAGCATTTCCCCTCGCCTTAGTGAATAATAATCGCCATAGCCAATGGCTCTCCCTGTATTGAATCTGGAATACCAATGTCCGGCCTTAACGACCTAAAAGGTGTCGCAACTAACCTCGAAAGCCCGTACGTGCTCAAAGAGTTTTTCCTGTTTGAGTCTCGCCCGCAGAAGCGAGAACAGGCACTGCTTGTTGTAGGCATCGAGCAATGCAACCTTCCTGGCAAGGGATCAGATCCATCCTTGGGGTATGATCTTTTTCGTGCCAGGGCAGAGAAATCAGGCGTTACCAACTCTCCCTTTCACCCTTGGGGTAACTCAATTTCAGTCGCTGTATGTCACAAGACGAGGACTGTGATGTTTGGACCCGTCGGCCAAATCCAAATGTACCCGGAAGGCAGCGGATTGGGGCCGGCCCTGATGGCCAAAGTCATCGACTGGCTGCATAAATCCGAGCTGCATTCGTACAGCATTGCTCCGGGCACCCTCTCGGATAACACAGTCAAGACCGACGAGGCTCGCGTTCAGCGAAACCTCTTCTACATGAATTTTGGGTTCGCTTTGGTGGGCAGTGACAAGCACAAGGCTCCAGCCCTGGGTACGGAGGTACTTAACGGCAATTTCTCAGCTCCAAGCGTCGGCGATTTGGTGGTACCCGCAAAGTACGCAAAGCTACTGCGAAAATGCGCTGACTTTCACTCGGCGCTTAGAGATGAGCGCGCTGCCTTTATTCGGCTGAAGCATGATGTGAGAGGCGATCGAATCTGGGCCCGCGGGCAAACCAATTTCGCCCCGATCAAACGATTTGTGTTGTGGATGATGAATTGCCCGATTAAGCCACCAGAAGACTCCAACCCTTCGGATCTTAAGCGGCCTCGGCCGGGGAGCGAGCTCCCCATTATTGAAGAGCCTACAGCAACGCCGCGAGTTGCCCTGGTGAAAGCCGGACTTCTAACAAGCGCCCTAATCATCAGCGCTCTTCTAATTGCACTGGGAGGGTTCGTAACGGTAAAAGACGCCCAACTCTACTACCGCGTGGTAGACAATCCAGGCTGCTGCGGGTGGGTCGAAGAAAGCCGACTAGCTAGGCCATGGACATACCTGATGGTCGATGAGTGGACTGAGCCCGCTTGGGAGTCTGGGCCGGGCAATACAACGGAGTTTCTGATTTCCAATGGTATGGTTCACGGCGAAATAAAATTCTGGCGCGTCATGGGTGAGCGACCGATCGGTAAGTAGTATTCATCCGTTCCAACCCCAAACGGGGGTGGACTGAACAAAGCAATCGCATAAGCCGCGCCACTCGCTACCACATCCTCAAATCACAGCGGGCGACAAATTGATCGCCCTTGGTTCCAAACTTCATCTCCCTCATTACCCCAATCCCCTGGAAAAACACACCCCGTTTTGGTTTTCGCTCGCTCCTCAGTTTGACGAAAATTCTCCTTGAGGTGCTGGCACGAGCGGTGTCGATGCATCATCAGTGCATCGAATTTAGCTCCAAGGGGAATTGGACATGACCGAGTTGTTCCAGATTGAAGGGAAGCCGGCGCGCCGCGGCGATCGCGTATTTCACAGAGCCCAGACGCGAGAACTGGGCAAGCGCTGGGTAGAAATTATCGAGCTCAAAGATGCCCATCGGGTTAGTGTCCGCGTACTCGAAGGTGCCGGCAAAGGGGCAGTGCCCAGTATCCTGATCAGCGACTTGCGCTGGGAAGAGCACGCCACCGATGAAGAAATTCTGGACATCTACAGCCAGCTCGGCAAAGGCTCTGGCTTGGAGATTGAAGCTTTGGCACTTCTGCATTCACGCGATCTTTCATTGCAGCGTGCCGCAGAAACCGAATTGGAGCTGCGTAGCCAAATTGCCGCGCAAAGCGAGTTACTGACAGAGCAAAACAACCTTCTTTCACGGTGCCAATCACGCCCGCAGTATTTGCCTGACGACTTGGTAACGGGCATTTCAAATGCCATGCGTGCCTACAGAAAGCTTTTTAGACCAGTCCCCCTTCCAAAGACTGCCGAATTATTTCGCAGTAAAGGAACTGGCACCTGGCATGTCGCGGTTCTGCAGAGTCGAATCTGGAAATCGGTTTCTAAAGATTTTCGTTCCAAGCTCGATGCCCGGAAGTGGGCTACCGCAAACGGCTTCCAACTTGACCACTCAGCTAAGGAGCAGGCTTGACATGATTTCATCTGATCTGACGAAAGTCGTAACCGGCGCGCCCGCCAAGTCTCCTAGACTCGTAACCCATGAGGCCGACGATGAGCACGTTTAAGAAAACCTTCACTGGTGAGGCTCCATTCCAAGCTCTGCACGCATGCAGTGACTGGCTGGAAGAGCGTGGATATAGCCGCGGTAGCACCTGCGCGCTCTACCCGACGGGTGTCCTAAATGGAGAATGGGACATTGCGAAGTGGAAGAACCTGACCAAACAAGAGATCGCCGCGCTCGACGGGCAAATCACTGGGAATACGCGTGAAGGTCCTGTCACGCTGCACCTGAAAAAACCTCCCGTCGATCACTCGGAGTAATGGATGCCTGGCAACTCGAGGCTCCACCACCAAAACACAGAAGAAACGCCGGCGGCGTATCGAGGTAGTAAGCTGCATTTCTTGGCGGCTTTAGTAGCGTTGACACTGGTGCTCGCTGTCGGTGCCGCCAGCGCAGAAGCAATCCAGGTCATCAACGACAGGAAGATCATCGAGGGGATGACCCAGCCTGTGATACTGGAGGTGGTCGGTTCCAATCCGCGGTGTGGCTACGTTGCATTCCTGACATTAATCAACCCAGGCACCCCAAAAGCTCAATGGCTGCTGAAGGCAAAGAGCCTCAGTTGTCGGGACCCCGAGCAGTATTCGATCAAGGTTACCGATGCCAAGGCACTGGTGGTTTTGGATGAACTACCAGTGCCGGCCAAGACTACTCTTAATCTCATCGACCGTACGGGTAAGTGACCATGCGGCGCAGCCTGCGCATACAGCCCGCGCTCATAATTCTTGGCCTGGGGTTCTGTCACCCTCCAGGGTGCGTGACGATACCTCCACTCAGGCTCTCCAGGGCCTTCTATCCCAGTGGAGGCATTATGTCGAACCCAACCAACTACAAAACTCTGGCCGGCCTCCTCAAGGCGGCCGAACGCGTACTGCAGGATAACCACAACGGTTCCCGGACCAGGTTCGACGGCATGTCGCACGCGATGTGGCTGCACAATGCCGAATATGTGGCCAATACCACGTTCAGTGACGAAACGTCGATTCAGGAGCTGCGTCGGAAATGGTCCATCAGCCGCCCCCAGGAACTTCGCGGAGGCCATGCAGTGTTCGGATTTCCTCTGCCTACCCGCGAGTACGCGGTAGGAGACAACGTCCCAGGAGTAGGTGAAGTTAAGGATGTCTTCAACGAGCAACTGCTGGTGGGTGGCCAGTGGTTCCACAAGAGTTGTTTCGAAAACGTCACCCGCGCCTGATCAATCCCAGGGACAGTCGTGAAACGTGGAACAAACCTGACTAGTTTGTCCGCGCGCGTCGCGGATGCTTTGATCCGACGCTGTCCGCTCCGTGTCAGCCCCAAGCACACTTCGTGATGCAGATGTAACTGTGGAGATTCCCATGCTCGACCTATCAATCGAAGCGCGCGCCAGCTGGGCACAACGTCTAGTTGTTCACCACTTTGTAGATCTCTCCTTGCTTTCCCTCGAGCTATCGAAAGCACTCCATTCAACTGGTCAACAGATCAGTGCGCCAGATATCCAAAGCCTGATGCTGCAGTGCATCAGCGCGAACCAATTGAACGGCTGGCACCAAGTCATATCCGGAAACCACTATGTCGGGGTACCGCTGTTCCTGCGGCGTTACGGAAAGTGGCTGAGCTCATTGGGCGAGACTCTTGGATTCAACTGCCTGAATTTGGATTTCGAAGACTTGTGGGCTGACGAATCAATGCCAGAGGTACAGGCAATCATGTTTGGGTTGACTGATCGCTTGACGACGGAGTTCCAAGCAGCCAAAAAAATCAAGGACATCTCGGGCCTGGTGCTGGCGCTGAAGAACATGCACTTGTCCAAATGCCGCGGCGATGCTCCGGACCAGACCACTGTACGTACTCAGAGAGCGATACACGGGCTTTGGCTCGTTAAGTAACTTGGTTGGAACAATGGACACTACTTTGATATTCATAGCTACTTTTACCAAAGTTGCGATTTAATGCTTAAAGAGGTCTTGTCACCTGTGGAAAGAACAATTTCAAATGGTGTTTCTTCATGTGCTTTGATTGAGTCTTCCCAAGCAGTTTGCACCGTCTTTGTAGATTCATCAGGCTCTCCAAAGCAAAAATCCACTTGCTTGTAACCATGCGCCTTGATCACGGTGAATTTCTCAGCATAAATCGAGAGCTCTCCTTTCGGCAATATCAATTTTCCGTAATCAAAAACAACGCCATCAAAGTCGCCAGAGTTTAAAATATTGACTGAAAAGCACATTTGACCGGTACGAACTTCTTTGGTATCAGCGCTAGCCATTGATAGCCAAGTTGTTAAATTCTTTAATGCTGCATTAAATTCTTGTATCTGGCCAGGCGTTGGAATTGCATCCGCCATATTTCGCGGCATAGGAGAAGATGACACCGCTGTCAGGCTCCCCTGTAAGCCTCTAGATACGGCAATAACTGTTTCGAAACACGAGTCCTTCCAAGGGTTTCCGTCAAGCCAATCAACGCAAGTCGCATCGCCCTTCATCAGTTCTTTTTGGGTAATTACGTCGCGGATTTTCGCCTCCAGCCAAGGCAATGAGTGAAGCGATGAAATAACTGATTCCGGAATTATGTGCGACTGCAGGGAATAGGTTTGCTCGATACTTTCAATAAAAAGTTCAGGTTTCTGAAGGCTGTGGTTTAGATAGAATCCGAGTGCAACCGAAATCGGACTTAAAAATATTGAAATTATTGTCGTTATAAACGCCTTTCGGCTTGTACTTTCTTCAACCGGAAGTGGAGGCGCGCCGGTTGTTTCAGCTCGCCCGGACGCTGGCTGCGTAGATTGAGTGGATTCAGGCATATTACCTCCTGAAGCGGTGACGTCGCCTTACCCCGCAAGAGAGCGATCTGAGTTGATATTCGCGTTCCCGCTTTGACGGAATATTAGGTAGCTTCCGAAACGCGAATTAATCTGGGGCTCACATGTAAGGTAGACAAAACGATAACAAAAGCAAGCCGCTCTGCGGTGCAAGCTCGGCTGGGTACCACCACATTCCAGAAGCTCGACTCAGCGTGGGGCATTGGAAGTTGACTACCTTAAAGTGGGTTCTACCTAAATTCGGTCACTGGTTAGCTTGCGAGTGACAGAAGATGGTCGCTCTTTGCTGGTCATGGCCAAATTCGATGCAAATGATTGGTCAAGTCTGTGCAATTAACCAGCAAGTCACGAATGCCCCCGTCTACGACCTACTCGCACCGCGATTTCTGTGAATTTCTGGTCCTTGTTTTGGCTTGCAGGCGCCCTTCAGCACGGTACTTTTAACGCCGAATGATAGGCGTCCTGCAAGTCAGGGACACACGAAATTGAACCAGGGTGACTGCATGTCCAAAGTGGGAATCAAAGCTCGAGCAGCCGCAATTTTGCGAAGCCGAATTGCCAAATGCATTCTCTTCGTAACCCTTCAGGTTGTGCTTCTTGTTGGCATCTGGATCTACAAACACCACGCTCCCGCGGTAGTCGTAGATGATGGCACCATCACCACCATGGGCAAAGCGCTTCAAAAGGACGATAAGCCATGGACAGAACACGAAGCTAAGTTTTCGACGTTCGTGGACGACATGCATGCAGGGAATATCGCGGAAGCTGTCTCAGGGCAAGAAAACCTGTACGTCACCCTCAAGGATGGAAGCAAATATGCGATCAACGACAAATACGGATTCGTAAACCGGCAACTCTACGATCGCTTCCTAAACGACACTCCACCTCAATTCCAATATTCCGAGATGAAAGGCCACGCGTCCTTCGGATCGTCGGCCGATGTCTCGCCAGGTTATGCCGTCGACATGGTGATGCGCTTATTGTTCATCATCTTCATCCTTGTCACGCTCTACCCAATGGTCCAAGGCTTTATTCCGTCCCGCACGCCAAGGAAGGTAACCGGCGTCACGTTCGACGATGTGATCGGCTGCGAGGAGGCAAAGCGTGCATTGCTAGACATCACCAGGGCGCACAAGCACCCAGAGCAATATGAAGCGTTGGGCGCTCAAGCCCCCCGCGGTGTTCTGCTGACTGGCCTACCTGGTACGGGCAAGACACAACTGGCCAAGGCCTTGGCCACCGAATGCGGAATGAATTTCATCACCGCCAGTGGAAGTGACTTTTCAAGCATGTGGATGGGTATGGGGATCATGAAGGTGCGCAACCTCTTCCGGCAGGCCCGGAAGAAGGCTCCTTGCATTCTGTTCATCGACGAGATCGAGGGTATCTCCAAGCGCGTCTCTGAACCACGATTTGGAGAAAGTGAGCAGAATAGAATCATCAACCAACTGCTCATAGAAATGGATGGCTTTAAAAATTCCAAAGGCGTGTTTGTGATCGGGGCGACAAACCTTGCCGAATCGCTCGATCCAGCACTACGTCGCGAAGGTCGATTTGATCGAACCATCGTTGTGCCGTTGCCCTCCATGGAGGACCGCAAAAAGCTCTTGACCCATTACCTGGGTAAATTGCGGAACGTCACCCCGATGGACGTCGGTCGACTGGCCTCGACCTGCATGGGTCTCACCCCCGCGGCGATCGCCGCAATTACCAACTACGCCGCGATCCTGGCAGCACGTGAGGATTGCTCCACGATTGAGGAGCGTCACGTAGTTGATGCCATCGAGAACCACCGAATCGGTGAGCAGCAAACGGGATTTAATTCCTACTCGGATGAAGATCGACACACTATTGCAGTACACGAAGCAGGGCACGCGGTTGTTGGCGCTCTTCTTAAGGTCGGCAACATCGACAAGGTCACCATTCTTCCCCGCGGCCAGGCGCTGGGGGTAACGCTGATCATCCCCCTTGAGGACAAGCGTCTGCACCGAAAGTCAGATTTGGAGAACCGAATAGTCATGTTGCTCGCCGGCCGCGCCGCGGAGCTCGTGTACAAAAGCGAAACGTCTTCCGGCGCAGCCAAAGACCTTGAGGAAGCCACCCGTATCGCGCTGACGATGGTGAGCAGTTTCGGCATGGGCCCGTACGCTGACCTGGCCAGCTTGGGAGTTTTGCGTGAGGCAGGTATCGAAGTCGACGCAACCAGTACTCTGAACCTGGTGAACAAAGTCCTCCAGGAGCTGGATGCCAAATGCCAGGGGCTACTCAATAAACACAGCGAAGCGGTTGAAACGGTGATCGAGCAGCTGCTGAAAAAGGAAACCATTGACGGCTACATCGTATATCGCGCCTTGAATTTGCCCGGCGCGGTTTCCCAAGCTGGAGAGGCTGATCACCTCACCCAAGCGGCCTACGTGACCAACGAAATGGTGTAATCGATCTCTCAGCGCCCCGCTTAAGCGGGGCGTAAACGGCCAAAAACGGCTGACCCGCCTTACGACTCCAGATCTACTTCGTATCCAAAACGACAATCAGACTGTTCAAGCAAAGCTCCTGGGGAATAGAGCCGTCAATCGTCCCTGCGTGTTCAGATTTATATCCCAAGCAAGGGGTGGAGGCACGGGTGGGGCTGGATGAAGATCTGCTCACTAACCAAGGAGTTCAACCATGCAAACATCAACTCAACAACCCAACTCTCTATCGCGCAACACCATCTTGTATGAAACCCGCGAGGAGCTCATTCAAGAGCTGAGTACTCGGCGCTCCATCTCCCAAGCGGATGCCTCAGGCCTGGATCGAGGCGGCCTGTGCCGCCTCGCTGACGACCACTGGGGCGCCTGTTCGGAGGATCTGCGCCAGGCGATGCTGAAGCACCCACACCATTTTGTGCGTAGTTGTGCCGTGATTGCGCAAGCCGGTCTCATTAAGGCGCACGACGGTGTTTTGAAAGAGCAAACCCAGGAATTACTCAAGCTTCGTCTACGTGACCTCGATCGCCAGGCGGCCGAGATGGAAACCAATCCCGAGTTTCAATCCCGGGTCAGCGTTCCCAACAGCCAGGAGAACGAAGAGATGGTCGCTCTGAACGTTACGCTGTTCCATGTACGTCACCGTTTGAAGCACCACTTCGGTTATGTGGAACCCAAGCACGCCGGAAATTGGTTGCTGTAGGTCGGACTTGAACGAGTGCTACATATGACACAAACGACGCAAAGCAAAGGCGCAAGGCACAACCAACCACGGCCGAGTATCAGCCTGGTTGTTGTGTCCCCACGGGTAAGCCACCGGCCGACAGCGAGATGGTCCATTCCTCTCAGGATAATTACCCGCGAGCGAAAGATTGACCGCTCCGCGGCCGCTTGCGCCAGCAAGGCGCATCGCATGGCCGCCACCATCCGTGCAAATGCGCCGGCAGACTGGTTGGTTGAAGGACTCAACGATTTTGACATGGAGCTGTGCGATATCGTCGAGCGTCTGGAGGCAATGACGCCTCATAGATTCCCGGGGGACTGTGCAGATACGCATATCGACGACCTCAATCAACTGCTTGCGCGCATTTTCGACTGGGCGGACGACTCGAACGTGTGCCTCGGCCTTTGAGTGTCCTGGCGGCATTGCCGAGCTAGGCAATAAACGGAATAACACCGCTTCTGGCACATTAACCGGAATTGTCCAATAGCCTCACCACAACGGGCACCGGCCCAATTTCTGAGGTATCAAATGGACGACATCAAACGCCAGACACAGAAGCGCTTCGAACAGCTGGCCAATGCGGCAGGCTGGCAGGCGCACCTCCCACCACCGGAGGCAGCGGAAACCGCCGTACCTGTATGGCTGTACTCCGTTAGCCACGACAGCGGCCCTCGCCTCTTTTCACAGCTGTACTTAAGCGCTTATCGAGATGGCAAGTTCCCGTTTGAAATCCCCAAAGGCCCTGGATTCGAGCCGTGGGATATCTATGCCGGGGCCATTGCCGAATTCGATGCGATCAAAGACCCTGCCTCCAAGATCGATCTGCACCAGCACATGATTGCGGCCCAGCTTCTATACGCACGGAGCACTCGTACCTGGGAAGCTTTGCCTCCGCTCAATTCGGTCCCTGGACTGCACTTTGTGGTGTTCGACTGGCTGGATAAGAAAGGCGTTCGACACATGCGGCCGGCAGCGGCCACCGGTGTTCAGCCGCTGTCCATCGAAGCTCTATGCGAGATGTTTTTTCTTGCCCTGAACTTGCATCTGGCCCGGAACCCCCATGAAGGACCGGTTTTCAAGGAACCAGCTTCGGCATAGCGCGAACGTTAACTCTGCGTGCAACCATAGGCATTCATTTCCAGCCGGCAATAACGCCACCTGAAATCTTGTCATGGTTGCCCTGCTCCCTCCGACCACCGCCACAAAGTGAACCTGGCTCGGAGCAGGACGTTCGTTTGTGATTGCGAAATACCCAGATCAGTATCTTGCGGTGGGATATTCTCCCAACGTTGGTATTTCATGGTGGTAGGGAGTCAATACCGAATACCGCTGCCCAGCAGGTACTGGGCTTGGGTGTACCTGGTGAGATTTTCCTACTTCAGAACAGCCAATCGAGAGAGATATCACGTTGTTCGCGAGGACGATCCGGCGTCGCTGGACGATCAAACTCCTCGCGGCAAGGATCACACAACGTGTAACGAACACCTGCAGTCGAATAGCTGCGTGCTGTTGGCTGACTGGTGCCGCAGCGATCGCAGGTAAGACAAAGCGGTTTCATCGTCATCATCGGTCGTTTTCCTAGGCTTACTTGCGGGGCAGATCGAGGTAGGCCTTCATCACTCGATTCAACTCTCGGGACAACAGAAAAATGGGTGCCCCCGACGCACCTTCGCCATTCTCAAGGAGCGGTTTTCCCGACCATCCCGCAATGAACAATCGCTGATCGCCTTCCAGATCCTTCGCAAAGGGATCGGCCATCAACTCTTCCTCGGACTGAAGGTTGGACCAGTTGATGGATTCAGCACCCACCCCCACAGACGGGCCAGCGTTTCGCGCAGCTTGCTTGCTGCATCCTTGGCGACTGTGGCCTCGATGAGTACCGAACGGCATGAACCCCGATCCCACCAGTGAATTTCCGGCGTATCATCGCGTGTATCTGCCACGTTCTGTTCTCCAATCTCTGACGCGAAATCCGCGTTCGTACTTAGCCCCGAAAGGCCGGGGCTTTGGGGTAAAGCGGTCGATTATTCCGACTATCCGTCAGGGTCAACCGCGACCCACGCTTTGGCACCGTTGTTGTCGTCGCCGCCCTCGGCCTTGAAGACCAGCCCGGCCTTGTCCACGGCATAGGCGCCTGGGCGTTCGCTGGCCGGATCACGCAGTTCATTCTTCCAGCCGTACACCTCACCTTCCCACACCAGAACGACGCCATCACGGTGTTCCTGGTTGCCTGCTCGCCACTTCGCGGCGGTCGAGCGTAGCGCCTCGATCAGTTGTGCCATGGTCACGTTTTCCTTTCAGTTCTTAGCTTGCTCCTGCTGCTCAGCAATCACCTCAATCCACAATGCCAAATCAGCGGCGGCATCGTTCATATCTGCCAAGCGCATCTTGTAACCGTGTTTCTGGCCGCGTTAGGTTTCTGGCGTCTCAAAACCTTTTACGAGCTTCCCGGTACCTACGAACGAGTCGCTGGGCGTCCTTGTCGAGGTTGGCTTGCAACGTATCAGTTGTTTCGCTCAATCTCTTTCCGGTGCACCTAACGGGTGTAGTTGATGAAACCGAAGTTATAGCCACGTAACATATCTACGGTCTTCTGCGCCCGTTCCGGGAGAGGAGCGAACTTTGGCGCAAGTTGTTCGAAATATGCCTTCGTGACATCGATGAAGTGTTCGGGCACGTCAGGGTGCGCCAGGTTTTCGAACATTCCGCCTTTGCCGAAGTGGCGCTCAAGGTACATCCCAACACCATGCATCTTGGACTGCCATGTGTAGGGGTAAACGTCCTTCATGTCGGCGGTCATGGTGACTTTTGGCTGGATGAGGGCGGTCCCGTGGGCGAGCACATTTCGCAGGGTGAAAAGGACGCTGATCCCTTCCTTCACGTCCTTGTCGATTTCAGAGTCAAGCGCCGCGCCGTAGTAAGAAACACCTGCTGTCTTTACAAGATTGTCCCATCCCCCGGAACTCTCCAACTCAATCAGAAATTTCTGCAGGAGGCGGGTAGGAGAATCGTGCTCGGTGCGGCCAGCGCGTGAACCACGTTCCACCGCTTCGTTCAAGTCGGTCTTCACTCTTTCAGTGAGGATGGTACGGACAGTCCCCTCGACAAAGGATGCATTCAAAATGAGCAGCCCGAACGTGTGCATGTAGCTGAAGTGAGCATGCGGTTCAGCGCCACCTGCGCTAGCCCTTCTCAATGTGTCTCTATGGGCAAGCGCCATGCTTTCGTAGGCGAACAGCAGAGAGGTGGCTGTCTCCCAGCCAAGATAGTTTGTCATATGGTTTTCCCTGCTCGATCCTGGGCGCGGGAATCGCGCCTATCTCTACGTCCTCGGCCCCGGTTTTTTAAGCCAGGGCTTCGGGTGCAACGGGCGACTATTTCCTATCGAGTAGTGCTGTTCGGCGGCATCACGCTGGTGATGAAGGCAGCGCCTTTTAGCGCATCACCCCAGACACGCATCGTTTCGACGCATTGAGGCCTGGCGAGAATCTCGGCGCGCTGCATGTCCAAGTTACGCTGTACCTCTTCCAGCCGCTGTCCTGGGGTCATTTTCAGATCCATGCTGAGGTAGTAGCGGAGGGATGATTGAATATCTGACAACAAACTGGAAACCCTACTGCGATGCCATTGCGCGGTCGTGTGATTGGCCCAGCGCGGCGCTTGTTCCTGCATCGCGTTGCGCAACGCCTGGTGGCTCGGTAAATATACCGTTTCTCCTAGCACCACTTCAGCGACTAGGTGCAGTTCCAGAATCTTCAACTGTTCGGCTACTGTGTCACAGGGGAGAGAGAATTTCGCTTTTACCAGCAGTTCGGCTTCCCGCTCCCACTGGTGGCGTTTTTTGGCCATGGCTTTCTCTGCGCGGTCCTTGCGCTCTTTGGCATGCTCAACGTTGTACTTAACCGAATCCAAGAGGGCTGCCGCGTTACTCAGCAGCTCGCGTTGCTCGTGAGAAAGTTTTTCACCAAGGCGTCCGAGCAGCGAATGGTGCTGCGTGAATGCGCGTAGCTCGCGGGCTGCAGTGGTTAAACCTGTCTGCACGCTGCGCATGTCCTTGGCGCTAAAATAAGCTCCAATCTCCATTACCACGTCAGAAGTGATGCCTGTGGCCTTGGTCAGCTCATCGCGTGTATCTGCCACGTTCTGTTCTCCAATCTCTGACGCGAAATCCGCGTTCGTACTCAACCCCGAAAGGCCGGGGCTTTGGGGTACATCGGTCGATTTTTCCTACTGTCGGTCTGGGTCAACCGCGATCCACGCTTTGGCACCGTTGTCGTCGCCGCCCTCGGCCTTGAAGACCAGCCCGGCTTTGTCCACGGCGTAGGCGCCTGGGCGTTCGCTGGCCGGATCACGCAGCTCAATCTTCCAGCCGTACACCTTACCTTCCCACACCAGAACGACGCTATCACGGTGTTCCTAGTTGCCTGCTCGCCACATCGCGGCGGTCGAGCGTAGCGCCTCGATCAGTTGTGCCATGGTCACGTTTTCCCTGAACTTATACCTGCCGAACGATGGTGCAACCCTGCTCCACATATTTCGACGTTAAAGCTTCCGACGTGATAACAACCAAATTGGGATGGCTACAGGTGAGCGCAACCGGGTTTGAGGCTGGCATTGGGCTGGCCGATAACCGTAGTTCCACAATTTTTGCTGCCAACATCAGAGAGTCACCGTTTGCATCTGCACTCAACGCTGAAGCCTGTTGCTCGCTGAGTGGCACCCGCTCGTAATCCCACACAAGGTGTTGTCCACCCGCGAGAGAGTGGAACAATAAATCGCTGGCACTCACTGATTGAGTCTTCGAGGCACAGCCGGTGAGCGACAAAAGGGCCAGCGCGGACGCGGCCAGAGTAATGCGAGCTTTCAGCATGGTTCGTTCCTTCATTGCACTCCGGCCTACCCGGTGTGCTTCTACTGACCTAGCCCCGCACAATGGCGAGGCGTGGGTGAACCTGGGCGGCGAATTCCTGGAACAAATTAGTGGTTGGCCGGGGCAGCACTCATGATGCATGCCAAAACTTCACCAGGGTCGGTTATCCACCGCCCGCCTGCATCCAACATCGGTAGTTTAGAAAGTATCCTTTAAGTCTTCGATATCGATGCAGAGCCTAAGACGGGTCTGGTAGGTAATCAGAGGTGCCTTCCATTCGATCCTCACGCTCGGCCCACATCATTGAAGAACCTGCGCCGCAGGCCTGCGCCAAGGGCACAAGAAGATCTTCTGGAACTGACTTTGACTCAGCACCTAGACGAAGTAGCAGCTCGTAGAGCTGCTTCAATTCTTCGCGTTTCATAGGGACATCACCTCGATTTTCCGTGATTAATCGGCGTCTTCTACATCGTCACTCGCGGCCAGTTGGTGACGCACGAAAATCGCATGGGCGTCTGGATCGTTACGCATCGATTGACCCTCTGCGTAGCCACGCTGGTAATACAGATCGACCAACTCACAGAGCAGAGACGCGGCATTCTCTGGTGTCGGGCACATAAGCATTTTTCAGTGATTTGCTCTAGCAATTCGCCCGCGTCCTCTGGCTCGCCACCCGCTATTTCTCGCAAGGCGCGGTAACCGCCAGTGCTTGTTTATGCTTCATCGTCGATAATCACTAGATCAATTCGCGGCTTTGAAATACTCGTAAAGCATGATCCCGCCAAGCACCAAGGCAAAAATCAAACTCGGCCATAGGACGTTATTCCAAAACCGTCTTTTTTCGATTTCCTCATTCGTCATGCATCTTTTTCCGTTAATAGTTCAGATGGTCCCCGTGGTTATTCGGCGTCGGCCGGTGCGTATTCGTCAGGCTCGCCCAGCGCAATCCGCGCAGCCGCACCGATGAACCCCATCAGACTATCCGCCGCATCGGCCATTAGGGCGCGCAGGCGAAGGGCTTCCTCCGGGTCGCCTTCGTAGGACAGCCAGGCATGCCGTGCCTGGCGGTAGGCATTGAAGCCCTCCAGCTTGAGGTCATCCAGGGTGATGGTCAGCGGCTCGGTCAGCAGCGCCGGCGGCTCGGTGCGGGTGTACTTACGACGGGTGGCCATGGGTGGGCTCCTTGCGTTGGATGAGGTGGACGCCAAAACGGACATCCTTCTACGGCCTCGGCCCAGCGCGGGGCTGGGCTTGTGGTGTTCCTGGGCGGCAAATCCGCGCCTTTTTCCTATTCGTATGCCCAAGAGATTGGGATACCCGTTTCCAGGTTGGCGAAGCCCGAGCCATCGTCGAACATTGGTGAAGCCTTAAGGCCCTCATCAGTCTTCACGAAGAAAATCCGTTCAATCCCTTTTTCCGTCAGCCGAAGAGCCCTCGGAGGTAGCCCATATTTGTCAATGGAATGCCAGTGAATCCGGCTTGGCTTATGCATTACTTTTCCTTGATCGGGCGACCTACGCCGCCACCTAAGATATTTTGTAGAGCGCTTCGGCGCGCTCGCGGAGTTCGAACCGACCTAGCGTTTCGAGCCCGGTACGAACTCGATACCACTGACCATCGAAGGTCAAGAATAGGGCCAGCGTGCTACCCACCATGTTTGGGGGTACAGCGGTCGATTTCTCCTAGACCTTTGCAGGAAGTGTTTCGCTGTAGCCGCACGAGTGACATTTTTGGCAGTCCTGCAATGTCGGTGCCCCCTCACTTTCCCACGCCGCATCAGGCCGATTCATGGTTGTCGAGAAAAGGGCCTCACCGGGCTTCAGTGGGTTACCACAACGCGGGCATTTATCGCCCTGGTTCGCAATCGTGGTTGATTCGATGTTCACCACCGCTGCGTCCGCATACTCGGTAGAAACCAGAATAGTTAGGGCTGCTAGCAGGGCCTGAGCTTTCGACTCTTCACTGAACCGAAGCGGACCATTTTTGCCTTCCTTGGTTTTGATTGGTGTGTCGGGAAGGAGCATGCCAACTGTGGTTGCTGAAGGGTCAATTGCGAAGCTCTGTACCAAGCCCCCATCGGGCTTTTTGATGACCCAGTATTTTTCTTGCTGCATTTATGAATTCCTCAATTTTTCCTATCCAGCTTGGCTTACCGCCAGCATTGCAAACGCACCAATTGCACACCCGACCGCAGCCGGCAAGCAACCTAGATACTCAACGCGCTTCACAACGCAGTAGATTGATGAACATACGAAAAGGGCGATTGCAGTCCAAAGTGCTACGTAAAATGCCACCCTGAACCCATTGACGGCCAATACAAACCCACCCACCCAACACAAAACCCCCACAAAGAACATCAGGATGTCGAAGCGACGGATTTCATTTGACCACGACTCTTTAACGTCCGAAGGCTCCTGCTGGTGTTCGAAAGGGTCAGGGCGCTCAATGGTTACGGTGCCTCGTTTACCTTCAACCCGAAAATCTGCATCCGAAGCGTGGGCGGCATCGAGCATTGCCTTGGCCATACAGTCGACAGCGTTTGTCACACCAAGGGTTTCAATAGCTCGTGCTAGCTGTTTATTGAATTGTCTAAGGTCATCCGATTGAGGCTCTTCATGCTCGCAGTCTTGATCTGCTGCCGCATAATCGGTTGCCGTTTTCAGCAGCAACACCATAGATTCAGAGCCATCACTGTAAACGCCGTTTGCAAGCTCGCTGCCAGTCACAGGCATGATTTCCATAGCTGCACTACCGTGTATACAGATCGTCGTTTGTGGATCAACTCCATCGGCTAGGGCTGCACAGGTGTACTTGTTGAGTTGTTGCAGGCTCATGCGCGTCGGTTTTTTTTGTGAAGTCGGGAACTGAAATACGTTGGACATAGCCAATTTTTCCTTTGACTCGTTGCTGCATGGGTAGAGCGGCCCGGCCTGACGTTTGATTTTCCTCTGACAGCATGGCGATCGCAGACAATCGGTACTCCGGGCAGCTCTCCGATGCTGCCCCGTACGGCTGTTCAATTTTTCCGTGCTATTCGGGCTTGTTGGGCTGCGGCTCAACCAAGGCAAGACCGTAAAGAATCACCACTACTGCCGGGATGCCCCAAAAGAAAAGCTGAGCTACCGCCCGTGCCACGGCTTCAATGTTTCTTTGCACGTCGATGGGAGCGCTAGAGCCAGAATCGGCCATCACGTTGCCCAGGCCGATAGAGCCTACGGCGACGACTGCGACCACAAAGAAACCTAAGAACTTCGCGCTGCTTCTGCCTTTCGATAACGCCCAAAGTATGAAGCTGGTGACAAGGCCACCGAAAAAGTAGCTAAACCCAAAGAAAGACACGCCAATGGACTCTGCACCTTGACGGAAAATTTCGGTCTGGAAACCGATGAATGCCACTACAAAAGAGATACCAAATCCTGCAAGCAAACCTGCACCTATCTGGTTAAAAAAGCTCATTCGTCTCATCTGTTCTATCTTCCGATGTGATTTTCGTGATGCGGAAATTGCGCATCTTCACTGCGTCGGCCCAGCGGTTCGACGGCTAGGCTTATGGTGTACCTGGGCGACTTTTTCCTCTAACTCGCGGATACGCGTTTGTTCTTGCGAAACCGGTGTTTTCGGTAGACGTACATAGTCACGATTTCAAACACCGTCACTCCGGCAAGCAGCAGTAAAAAATTCGTTATGGAAAATCCCAAAACCGCTGGCCCAACGATTACCGCTAGCCAACCTATCAAGCTGACGATTCTGTTAAACGTTCGAATCCGCATGCTCATTTTCCCTACAGGAATCGAGTGTCCAGCGAACGCTCAAGGCGATCAGCCGTTTCTTGTACCTCAATGCGATAGCAGGCCAAGCTATGTTTCGCTGCCTGGGCAAAGGGCATTGTCCCCGTGACCCATTCCTCAAGGCCCATAGGTTCGGTGCCGGTGTTGTCCTGGAACTCGACGAACCAGCGAGCCTGCTGATATCTCGCTGAGCCGACGCACTTCTGACAAGTCACCCGCTTCACGTCGGGTGTAGAAACTGTGTTGTTGGTCTGCCCACAGGCAAGAGCATCGCCGACCGAGTAATGCATAACCATCTTCATTTTTCCTCCACGAATGGGCTACCAGTTCCTTTTCTTTGCGACTCTCAATCCACAGAACCCCAAAACGAAAACGACCACCCCTAGACCACCACCCGGTACTAGCACCACACAAAATTCGGTGCGAAGGTCAGGCCCCGCGAACGGATATGTCCAGATGGCAAGCGCACCCGCTATTGAAATAAACACGCAGGCCAGGCCGCCCCAAAGAAACATCAGGTTCGTGCGCCGCTCAACGTGTTTGAGTTCGCTCATTTGATTTTTCCGTTGTGTCTGTGACTGTCGGCAACCGACTCGTTGAATCGGCTCCTGACAGGCCCCGCACTGCGCAGGGCTTGCCGAGTTACAGCTCCACCTCGTTCTGTACTCACGCCTCGTAAGTGATTACGCTGGCTGCTCGATGAGCTCAAAAACCGTCCCATCAACACGCGTCAATGTCAGACCAACAACATGGCCTGCGACATGATTCGGATATTTCGGTGAGCCATCTGGCATGTTGATGCGATAAAAAAATGCACCATCCTCCGCCACGTCACCGACATGAAAAGAGTCGTTTTCAATGAAACGGTTGTCCTGAAAATACCCTTCAGTAAACATTTCGTGTCCCACCGGGCGCATGCGGTAAATCTTTCCGGCTTGCATCATTTGTGTCATTGCTCATCTCTTCGTTTATTACGGACGCGAACACCGCGCCGCCCTACGTCCTCGGCCCCGGTTTTTAGGCGGGGCTTGTTGTGTACCTGGGCGGCAGATCTGCCGCTCATTCCTAGACTGATTTACGAGTTGTTTTGCGCCGGTTGTGAGCAAACAAACCAGCCAGAGATAGCGCACCAAAACCTAGGATTACGAGCGTCACCCCTAGGTAAGTGCCAGCCAATCCGTTTAGTAGGTCAATCCCCGCGTAATGATCGGGAGCTGCGCTCACATCACTCTCGTTCCAGTACATAAACGTACCGAGAAGGATCGCTGCAATTCCGGCTATCGCAATCTTGCGAAGGGGAAGCCTTACCGCCTGATTGTCCTCAACTTTCTTCATCCTCTTTTTCCTCGTTACTTCGGCTGCTCGCCTACCCTTGCGGTGAAATATGGATTTCCACCACATGACATCCACCAAGGCTTGGAGTTACCAGACTCTTGAACTTCCAAATGAGGGCCGTACAGTTTTGAGTTTTTCCGGACGAAAGCACTCACTAGCTCGCCATCAGTAAGACCATGCTTTGCCACCAAACACTTGAGCACATCTTTGACCTGGCTCTCAGTGAGTGCACTGTGGGGGATCTCCTTCGACCAAGTTAGCTCTGTGCCCTTCCAGCCTTCAATGATCCAAACGCGCTTGGCCATGGTCGTTTTCCTTGTCACTCGGTCGGCGTTTGGGCCGCAGCGCGCTCAGTGTTTTTTGCTGCATCTGCCCAGGCTTCGGAGGCGGTCTTGCCGTTACCAAGTCGAACGCTCTCGCGCCCCTCGGGGTATCCCGACCAGATTAGGACGTAGCTGCCACCACCATTCTTCGAGTAGCGCCTCTTGGCAGCGCGGGGGTGAACTGCTTTGACTTTCTGCTCACTGGTGGCCATTGGAGTTTTCCTTCATTACTGTCCGACTGGGCCGACTCATCTTTTTGCGATAGTCCGCAATGCTGCAAAACGAGAAATCTGCCCCTTGTTGCTCCGCGTGATGACGTATGCGAATCCAATTGCCTGTAAGGGCGCACCGATTGCTAGCACCGTCACACAAACGGCTGTGAAGTAATGCGACGCCAGCTTGGCGGATGAAGCTTCAATCCACGCCCAAGCTATCAGCAGTGCCGCCAATGCACCAACCACGTAGAGAAGTGCAAAAGACCTATGCCGCAATGGCTCCTGTTTCCTCATCGTTCCTTCCGATTTTTCGCGGGCGCGAAAATTCGCACCTTATTCTACGTCCTCGGCCCCGGCTTTTAGGCGGGGCTTGTGGTGTACCTGGGCGGCAGATCTGCCGCTTTGTTCCTTAGTCGATCTGCTCGATTCGGCCATCTGGATAAACGCGACGATAACCACCGCCGTTGCAGTTCACCTCTACGACGAACCCCGGCCAGATTTGGACGATTTGCCAGTCAGCTTTTTGCATGGCCAGTTCCTTCTTCATGGCTCGCTTTTCTATGTGTGCGGATTGTTTACAGCTCAGGGCGTCACACGGTGCGGGCGGTGTGGGCAGCGGCCCGCATTTCAGCGGACAACTGTTTCCACTGCTCGCCACTCAACAGGTGGTGCTCGAGCAGCGACGTCATATAGCCGGCCACGAACTCCTCGGCGATCATGGCGATGCTCGGGTGCTTACGCGTGCGCTCCACCATCTCGACGATGTGGCTGCGTACCTGGGCGATCAGTTCGGGGCTGTCTTGTTCGATTTGGATCATCGGCATGGCGGGTTTTCCCACTTACTCGGCTGCTTTGCGTTGAGCTGCTTTCGCGGCCTTGGTCGGCCTGACAATCAGCCAAAAAATCAATGGCGGAGTGACCAGCACAATCGCTAGATTCAACAGGTCACGCGGGGTGTTCCCCCAGAAAGCGGCAGAGCCAAAAACCAGCAGGACCAGCACGGTCGCGGCCAGAGTCATGCGAGCTTTCAACATGGTTCGCTCCTTCACTGCACACCGGCCTATCCGGTGTGCTTCTACTGATTCAGCCCCGGCGTAGGCCGAGGCTTGGGGTGCAGCTGAGCGTTTTACGTGATTAAACCGGCACTGCCGGATGGGTGGCATTCCACTGCTCGAAAGCTTCCTGAGTGGATGCCGCTTTAATCTTCTCGCCGCACTGGCAGCAGTACGCAACGCCACCGGATGCGCCGACATCACGGTGCCCTTGCTGGCATGGGTTCATGCGCCAATTGTCATCGTGGGCTTCCTCATCCACATCCGGCTGATGCGGCTCCGGCTGGAACTGGGCGACATACTCAAGCACAGCAGCCACCCGCAAGCCGGTTGCACTACCCTTGTCGGTGCACTCGCGGTAGACCTGACCGCTCTGGACCATTTCGCCCAGCATTTCGGCTGCCTTGTCCAAGTACTGCTCAGTTTCGTTGGTGTGCTCGATGAGCTGTTGGTAAGCCTGTTGCGACTCGCGATGGCGCCGGTCCATGGCCTGGACGATTTCGAGCAAGCGCTCGGTTCCGATTTCGTCTGTATCACCCAAGCAGAACCGGTCTCCCGCATCCTGAGTACACTGGCAATCGTCGGTCAGCACTTCCGAGCTACCGACCCACCCGCATATCGTGCACTCGGCTGCATAGAAGCTCCCCACCAGTGGCTCTTGGCCGATGTAGAGCGGCATGCGGACCATCGTCTCAACGTTGCTCATCTTGATTATTCCCGAAACTATTCGTTAACGTCGTCAGGGCACTGATCCAGGGTCTCTCCTACGGCTCCCAAGGGTGTGACCCATCGCCCAAACGCAGGCACGCCATCAATATCTTCTGCAAGCCAGACCTCAACCTTGCCACTCTCAAATTCGACCCGCCAGGCGAGCACCTTCTGTTGTTCAGCCATGCTCTCTTTCCCTCTACCACTACATGTTGTGTTCGGTTAGCTGCTTACTGGCACCAGATATTGTGCTGGGCCTCCTACGACCTCGGCCCAGCGATTGTTGGGCTTGGGCGTACCTGGGCGCTTTCCTAGATAACTTGATCGACTGGACGGACCAATATTTGACTCCGCTTCGAAGCCGCCGAAACGCTGGAAAAATCTTCACCGAGTCGTACGCTCAAGAGTTTGAGAAGGTCATTTTCTTGAATGGCCCAAAGCCCAAACCAGCTGTTCGTTCCGTGGGGTGTAGAAGGCAGGTCCCAACGCTCTGGGAGCGCTAGGGCGGTGGAGTCAGCGACTGGACGGACAGCGATTCCAGTTCGCATAGAAGCGTCACGCACGCTCACATAGGTTGCGCCAATCCATACGCTCATGAGATGCAACAGATTGCACTCACGTACCGCCCACAAGGAATGACTGTCGGAGAGATTGTCCGGGATCTCAACCGCCTCCCAGTGCTCCGCTTCAGTAAAACTAGTATTTACCGCGTTGCAATCCTGTGCTGTGTTCACGATGGCCGTACTCCCTGAAATTTGCGGACGTGAAAATCATGCCCCTCGACGTCCTCGGCCCCGGCTGTATGTCGACCAGGGCTTGTGGTACAGGGGGCGATTTCCTAGATATGGATAGGCGCTTCTTTGAGTATGTGGAATGCCTTCACCTGCTCAGCGCTGAGAGGCCCCCAGTAAGTTGGCCCACGGCAATCATCCATTTCCAAATAGTGCTGACCATCCGAGCCCTTGAACAACTTGAGCGCACCGTAGGTATTGGAGAACGGAGAAAACGAAATAAGCTTTTTGTTGGGTGTGACAGTCATATAAGGTTTTCCTTTCAGGTGTCGATGTTCGGCCAGAACTCGACGTCGGGCCGAACTGGCCGGCCATGCGCGGCGTCGGCGTAGCCGAGGCGGGCTAGGCGCTGGGCACGGTAGGTCAGGCCGCGTGCATTGCTCCAGGGTGCTCCGGCCTCGTGACGCTTACGACCGACCATGTACGGTATATCAACACTGATCGAGTGGTGCCCTGCACCCTCGGCCCGCAAACGGGCGACATAGCGGTCTAACAGTTCGGCACGCATGGCGTCGGATTGCTCTGCTAATCGATTAACACTTGAATGCGAGCCAGCACATCATCCATCACCACTTCGGGGACCAACTCCACGCGCTTAGTGCCACGAGCCTCAAGGTCTACAGTGCGGATCTGATTGCACAGCACCACGCCTTGCGTTTCAGTACCGGAACCACTCAGAGGCACGGCAAACCCGGCGTACCGGGCGAAGTCGCCACCTTGGGTGATGGGCGCAATCAAGGCCAAGCCCGAAACGTTAAAGGCCGCAGGCGAAATGATCAGCGCCGGACGGAAATCGCCCTGCTGCTCACGGCCAGCGGTGGGGTTCAGGTTCAGGCGCACAATGTCGCCCCGGTTGAATTTGGTCCGGTTCACGCTTCACGCCCTACAGTGGGCATGGAGTCCCACGCGGCCAGTTCGGCTGGCTCCGGCGCGGACAAATCACACTGCGCCATCAGGTCAGCCAGTTTGTAATGCGGCTTGGCTTTCGCAGGCTTGAGGGTCATCACCTCGGCGGAAACATCAAGTTCCAGCACATCGCCACTGGCCACATTCATAAGCTTGAGCACGGTAGCAGGCAGGCGGATAGCTGCACTGTTACCCCACTGCTGAACTTTGACTTCCATAACAACCTCCTAAAACGTAGTTTCATTGTAGATACAATACGGGGAGACCGCAACTGCTTTGTATAAACATAGTGTCTACAATATCAGTTCGAAAGCCAGGCGTAGAGAGGACTGACTAACCGTCAGATACGGCTTGGAATGGTCGAGCTTCGGAGTGCCCTAAAAGGGTTTGCACGACTTCTACGTCCCCGGTTGCAGCCAGCAGCTTTGCGGACAGAGTTTGCCGCTCTGATTTGCGGCTCCCCCCATCGGTCTTGTGCCGTTCGCACCGTTCGGTCATGGTGGAACGACCCGGATAAGCCCAGCTCTTTCCCCTGTCCTGACTGGGCCGTGAAGGACCTAGAAAGCGCGATCTACGAGCGCAACAAGAAGTGATATTCAGGAGCGCAATGCTCCTGCAATCAACACAGCGCAAAGATCACGGAAAACTCGAGACGGCCCAGCTACTCTGCTTCGGCCTGCCTGACCAGCTCGGCAAGGCGCTGCGACAACTCGATGGTGCAACGGGCGTAGGTCGCATAGGCGTCTATTTGCTCGGCTCTCAGTTGATCGAAGGCGTAGACGCTGACCCGATCGCCGGCCAAGCTCAACTTGTAATCAGCCTTTTCCAGTGCCTGGCGAGCGCCTTCCACCGCGACCATCACCATTCTGAGCGGTGTAGCATCAATCATCAGCGACATAACGACGTGCTCAATCATCCGTAGATGGGCTGTCAGTTTAGCGCGTCCGTGCTGCCTGGAAACTGGATGCGCGAACGTCATGGTTAATTGCGCGGATAGTCGCCCCCACTTCGGGAGATGACCAGAGCCCAATCCGCGGGCATGAGCAAAAATGCAATCCGAATTTCTAGCTCTCAGTTTGGCTTTAACAGACCAAAAATTGATGTTCCAATGGATTTGCCTTGGGGGTAGGCACCCAGGTCGGCGGCTTCAAGTCACGCGCGAGTCGCAGTCGATCGGAAAGCATTCGTGCGTCCCCTCCCCTTCAGCTTGACCTTGGCCCGTGTCTTCACCGACACGGGCTTTTCTTTTTTCAGAATGGCTTCTGGCACGGCTACATCGGCGGATTATCTTCCAATCGATAATCACTAAAGGACTACCGCAATGGTTGCCAATCAAGTTCAATCTACCTTCTGCTGCGTCCCAAAGCCGATGGACATTCACCAACGTGAAATGCTGGCAATCAAAGCTGCAGGTGCATTGTTTGAAGCCATGAAATGTGCAGACAAGTCTTACAGTGCTGCCGGCATCACCTTTGTCCAGGACGGGCGTTTCACGAAAGCGAAATTCAAGGGTATTACAGTGGCCAGCTTGATCGGCCGCTTCAATAAAGAATCGTTGCTGAACACTATCCGCTCAAACATCGCCGATCATGCCCATTGGGTGGGCGTTGACATTGTCCCGATTCTGACGTCACAAATCATTCTTCCGCAGGGGTATACCTTCCGCCTGGACATGGAACCTCAGCTCATTGAGATCAGAAATCGCGGTACCAGAATGGTATCCGGCTACGTCCGCGGAAAACCGTCCGCAGACAATCAAGCACTGCAGTTCCATGCCGAATTCCATATAGGCTTGCAAGCCTGCCAGGCACATCTGATCGTGAGCGCCGGCGATCGCCTGAATCCCGGGGAAGATCTACTCGCTGAGGGAGAGCACATAGTGACGGCAGAGACGTATCCGGAGCTTGGAGAGAAGATTGCCCAGCGTTTCAATCAAGCCATCGCCCGCGCGACAGCAACCAGCTCAATGCAATAATTTAAACGTCGGTGGTTTAAATGGGAACCAGTTGGTTACCCAGGATCTGAATCGAAATACAGGACGCACAATGAACTGCGCTGAAAAACCGTGCCCAACCTGCCCATGGCGGAGATCATCCACTGTCGGTGGTGCTGACATTCCTGGGTTTTCAATTGAGGACATGCGCAGGCCGGCCAATACGGTTCCACCAAGAGGAACCGCCCAGGATGGATTTCTTACCATTATGGCCTGCCATCACAGCAAACCCGGCCAAGAGTACGCCTGCGCTGGCTACATTGCTCAGCACGGCCAATCGAACATCAACGTCAGGTTCATGGCCCGTGCAGGCACTGACCTCAACAAAGTGCTCGCAAATTGTGCCGGAATCGATCTTTACGACAACTTCTATGAAATGCTGGATACCTTTGAGGCCGCCTTGGCAGTTCAGGACAACGAGTCTTTCAGGTAACGGCCGGCGGCTACTCCCTGAACACGCTGTGAGCCCACTAATAAAGTTCGCCTCTGCACATTCGCCGGCACGAATCCTGATCGTAGAGAGATTCCTGCACCTTGACGGGCTGCTCGTCGTAGACCTGCTCGCTACGGTATAGCCGGCCAAATCTCACAATGGCGAGTCAATCACACAGGCGAACTGTCGAGTGGTTAGTCTCGACAACGACGTTATGCTTGAACCTGCGCTGAATGGAAGAGCAGCGCCAGTACCCTGCCCCCACTCCCTCCTTCTGAGGGCAAGGCCTTTAGCCGGACTCTGTGCCCATTCAGAGCCCGGCTATTTTTTGCGTCTCAACAAGCACTTCTGGCCATGCCGGTACATTAGGAATTAAGTCCTGGTGCAAACACACATGCGAGGTGGTGGCACGTCCAACCCGGCGGGACGATAGCTTTACTCAGGAAGAAGCGAGCGCTGTTTCAAACTCAACCCTTCCTCCACTGCCACTTCAAGGACTTCACGATGATCGAATTACTCGCCGCTGCTCTGACCACGTTGATCAAGGACGAGCAGTCCTTTGCGCGTGCTGAAGGGCTGTACGCTGAATATTTCCGAAGCGCTGAAACCTTTACCGTGGCAGACGGGCACTACCCACGCTCGACGCTGGTGCAGTACCTGATGGAACCGATCCTCCGCGCTATTCCCAGCGAAAAGGTGCCTGTGTATTTCGACGAAAACGACGACGAAGACTTCGACCGTTGGGACGAGCACATGCTTGAACCGGAGATCCTGAAGCCAGGAATGTCCCGGGTGGAGGCTGAGCAGGTTGTCGATCATTTGGAGTTTGTAGAACTGTGCAACTACAAGGGCGAAGGCGAAGGCGGCTTTGAACTCGCCTGCCGCGTCGCGCACCTGCGGGTGTTCATCAGCAAATACGAATACCAAGCGGCATAACAAATCTGGAACCGTCTGGAGCCCTGGGCGGACTGAATCCCAACATGGGGAATCCAACATGGATGGTCCGCTGCTCAGCGGTGGAGATATTCCATGCCCGCAATGCCAAGCTACGTCCTCAGAGGCCAACGCCGAGGCCTGAAACTCCATCGACCCATGTGCATCCCCGCAAAGGGCAGTACAGAGCAGGCGCACTGATTCTCGCCCTTGCACCGAGTGACGACCATCTTTGCGATGCAGACCCCGGTTTATTTCCCGGCCTCGGTTTCCACCTGCGCTGCACCTCATGCTCCAAAAAACATGGGGGAAAAATCCGTGGGGCTGCTGTTGGCACGGGTTAACCGGCGCAAGAATTTGCTCATCAAATCACGCGATGGAGCAACCCTATGTCTCAGCCAGTTCTGTATCCATATCACCCCGTCAGCGGTAAGCGCTTGAGCGCCACTCTGGACTTTATTGAAGGCTCAGTGGCCTGCGACATCTTCAAAGAAGATGGAAAATTGGTAATCGAACAGGGTTCAGAAACCCAGATGCTCTGGGATACCGCAGAAGAACAAAACAGCTGCGCGGTTCGTTTTCTACTGGACGACGACAACACCGAATGTCTTGAGCAGGAAGCGCTGTGGCGCGAGGTCGATGCGGATCGCATCGAGATCGATGTCCCGGGCAGCGCAACCACTGCGCTCACCGCGAATACCCTGCGTGCGCGACTTGCAGAACTGGGCAGCGCCGCGCGTGAAGTGGTGCTGAATGCCGAAGCCGGCCAGAAAAATGGTGATGCCCTGGCACAGCTTAAATACCTGCTGGAATCGTTGGGCCTGATGGAGCCAGTAGACGAGGAGTAATCAGTATCGCGCTTCACACGGTGGGGCTCACGTCCCCCACCGCCCCAACCTACTTGAACCCAATGGATACCTTGCTATGACTCAGCGCCCTACTCAGTTCCTTCAATCCGATATCGCTCGCGGCCGTCAGAGCGTCAACGCGATTTTTATCTTTGACCGCGGCACCGCCAAGGTTCGCATCAAAATCTGCTCGGACTCTTATGATTTCCAAAGCTTCGCCCGAGTCGAGCTGTTCAGCGCGACAGATCACAAATGGAATGTGGTAGGTCACATCCCATATCCAGAGATGAAGACACCGCACAGTCTCGCCTACACCCAAACCGGCACAGACAAAAACAACTTCATGGCGGATTTCGATAGGCTGCTGGGCATTGTCGACGGTCTACTGGGAGGCGTCTCACCGGTGAAAACTGGGCCTGCAGTAGTACTTTTCTTTGCAGACATCCCTGAAGGCCATTCAGTCGAGTCTGGCCTAATCGGCCCGAAGTTCTTCAAGGACCAGCGGTCGGCGCTGTTGCGATTTGCGCAATACTTCGTACCGCGCATCCGTGACAACGCCGAACTAAGCGAGTCGCTGGCGATCTGCTTGGGGATGGTGGAAGACGCTGATTACGAGCTACGGATTGCGCAGATGACCGAATCGGAACTCTTGAATTTGCTGGCTGATAGCCAAGAAGATCACCTCATGTTCCTGTGCGATGACTACGTCAGCTATCAGGTCATGACCGGGGCAAAGGCCTTTTACCGTGTGGCGCAGGTGCCGGCTTCACTGGACTGAGCCAGTCCACTCTCTATCGATTTCGGGTGCAGTTGCTTGTGGCGGCACCCCAGATCATTTCCCCTGCTCACACCTGAAGATCCGGGGGACGAAATCGGTTCTGCACTCCACTCCAATCCTGGGCTCCGTATGACCACGACCGCCTCAATCCAGATCTCAAACCAAACAGCCTCGGTACTGTTCTATCAGGTAGGCGACGGATACCCATCCTTTGCTCTGAACCACCTCGCCGCCTGGCTTGGCAACCCAGCGAGCACCACCGACGATATCGGCACAGAGTTTCTACAAAGCTACGGGTTGGCCGTGGGCTTTCTAGGAGCGGCAGTTCAGCTGGATGACGATCCATTAGACAACGGCGAAGACGCTGATTGGGTCTACCTTATCGACCTGTCGTCCCGGACAGTGACGCTTCAGCACCGGCAGTACACTGGCGATCAATCCCCAGTACACCCGCTGAAGGAGTTGGACTTCATACTGGACAGATACAAAGCCGAGGTTCACTGCTCAATCGTCCGGGCGATACGCAACATCGAATCTGCTGGTTTTACGCTCACCCCGGCGACCACCGATGTCCAACACACCCCTTCACAACTGGAAAAACCAGTAACATTGTGAGTCCGTGGATTTAGAAATAATCGGCCCTGTTTTGGGTGGTGGCACGTTTACAGGCGTTCGACAATTAGCACATCAACTAATTGGGAGTCGCCATGAAAAACCTTGTGCGCGTTTTCGAGATTGTTGGCACTGTTGCAGGTATCTCCGGGGCGCTTCTGTTGTCGGCCAACGTCCAGTACTCAGCTTACGGCTATGTGCTGTTTCTGCTCAGCAGCCTGATGCTTCTCGGCCATGCCCGCTTGATCCGCGCCAAGTGGCTACTCGGATTACAAACGTGCTTCTTGATGACTAACATGAACGGTATTTACCACTGGCTCCTCCTGCCGATCTGGTCGGGACAGTAAGTGGCCATGCCCACGCCGGCTGACGCCTTTTTTGCCATTAATCCGAATCGATTATGAGAACCCATTACGACAACCTACAGGTGCAGGAGGGAGCGGGGCCAGAGGTCATCAAGGCCTCGTACAAGGCGCTAGCGAACAAGTGGCACCCTGACAAGAACCCTGAAAAGCTTGAAGAAGCTACGCGGGTGTTCAGGATCATCACCACTGCCTATGAAGTGCTGTCCAACGCAGAGTCGCGCGCCAAGTACGATGCATGGCTACTTGAGCAGCGCAGAAGTTCAACACCTACCCCAGGTGCTCATTTCGGGTCACCCCAGTCCGCAAAGCCGGAGCGCCCGCCCTACGATGCTCATGGCAACACTTGGACTCCGCCTAAGTCAGATCCGGCTCGATCCGGCACCAATGGCGGCGCACACCATCGTCCACCGCCGCAGGGTAAAGCTCATCCCCCAGAGCAGGGGTTCAATCCGCTGCGCGGACTCGTAGTCGTAGCGCTGGTAACAGCCTGGTTTCTGGTCTTTGGAAAGCAATGGACCATTGAAACCCTAATAGACCACCTATTTTCAAAGTGAATGCTCATGGCACTGGTCGCGGCGAACGATCTTCAATCCACTGATCGTCACCTCCCGCCAGCCTTAAGAAACCACCATGGGCATTCCATCGTCAGTTAATGGACACAGCGCGAAACTGACCAAACATGGTGGAGGGGCTTTTGAACGAAGGGGTTCTGGCACGGACTCTCTCGCGCTTCAATGGTCACAACTATTGAGCGGGAGCCAATCATGCAAACCCAACTGCCCTTCGACTTCACCAGACCCCATGCCCCTCCGTTCCCAGTCGGGTGCATGAGCGGGACTGCATCCGAGCGCGCCGCCAGTGCCATTCGAGCAGTGATGACCTTTGAAGAGATGCGTGCCGAACGCCAGGCAATTACCGACATCGGCATGCACCGGTACGAAGTGGGTGACCGTACCGGCCTTGGAGGGCCTCGCGGGTACCAAGACTGCGGCACTCCATTCAGTGTGTTCGAGTGGCTGACTGACCAGGAGTTAGAGCGCTTCCATCAATTGGGCTTGGCGCTTCCAACCAGTGGTGAAGAGCAGCAGGCGGCCCGGGCGCGCATTCAGAAGCGGATCGCCGCTCGTAAATCTACCCGGCGGCAAGCCTCCTAGTCAGGCGTATCATCGATGACGCCATCGCACTAAGGCGCACACTCCTTCCGGCCTAACGCGGCCAGGTGGCCACAGATCTTGCTTCCGAAAACATTGAGATCGAAGTTTTGAGGGTCATCGTGTCCGCCTTTAAGGCCGTCATCCACTGCAAGGTGGTAAGCCGGTATTAGCCATTGGCCGGCTCGGTGGCTTGCAGCGATGTATACCAACGCCAAGCGTTCGTACTGCACCTGGGTAAAGCCGGGCTTTTCCGCGATCCGATCATTGATACAATCGTCTTTGTATTTACCCTCAGTGAACCTAGGGTTCTGACCTTCCTTCACATCCACTGTCCTTAATTGGACGTTTTCTATGTGCAGAAACCTTCCGCGCGTGAGGCTTTTGTCCACCTTCTCGAGTTTCGTAGCGGCCCACGGGGTTGCAAATGTCCGGCCTTGTGGGGCAATTAACTTCCCATCCCGAGTAATGTACAGATGGGCCTCGTCATCGTTGTCCCATCTTGAGATCTGATTCCAGGGCGCGTCAGGCTGGTTTGATTTCAACGATTTGGAGTCTTTGTCATCACAGAGATTCCAGCTGACATCGTGAATGACGAAGTACTTCGCACCTGGTCCCACCGCGGACTTGGAAAGCGGAGTCTCTATATCTCCACCCAGGCTGTTGGGGCCCACCTGTTGAGTCTTCAAGTAGGCGCGGAAAGCCAATGGGTCCAACCGAAAGGAGGTCCCTAGGACATGCTCAAGTGGAGCTGGTAGGGTCGCCAACTCTGCCCCCAAATGACCTGCAGGCAATGTAGGTCTCAGCAGGCATTTCGCCTGCTGCAGGTCACTACCCTTGAAAGTCAAAGATTTAAGGTCAAACCCGCAGCCGCCAATAAGCTTGTCAGCATTTGCAGATTGAAAGGGCAAGAGCGAGATGATAGCCATGAGGGCAACACCACCAACGGTGGGGCGCGCGAAAGCTTCCGTTTTCATTGTGTCCTCGGCTCATGTGGTTTTTACCAACCCAACAATAGCCGAGGCTGAAAATAAAGCGCGCAGTCACTTATCAAGATCTGCGCGCTGCAGTGACAGTTACTTGTGTTGATCCCGAGACTTTTCCGAGTATTCGCGGGCAGACCTCGCCGTCTCGGTAACCCTCATCATGCGCAGGCATTTACATCTGTTGTGGTGGACGAGCTGAGCGTTCGAATTGCTGGCGCAAGTCTTCAACGCCCATGTCGCCAATGGAATGCTTCAACTCTGCTTCGAGCTTATCGGCATAGTCCATCTCATGGTGTACCGAGCTGGCGATCACCGATGTATCGCATTCGACCATCAACGCGGCAAGGCCTTCGAAAAAGCGCGTGCGCTTGACTTCATCGCGAGGCAGTTGGAAAACTCGAGTTGCTACCTTTGAGAAATTCCCTGACTCTATTTTGCTCATCGAACCACTCCATTTGAGATGCAGGTAATCGGCCATCGAGACCGCAATTCTGGAAACACGCCCTGGGGATGTTCCCGTTGTAGAGCCGTAACCCGATCTAGTTTTTGGGCCGGCGATTAGGTGATTTGCTAGTTCTTCATGATGGTTTAAATCCCAGAAGACGTTGGTACTGGATTCATTCCCGAACCGAGAGCTCAAACGGTAGTGACATTCGGGAGCTTCAGTTGCTGATGTGCATGAGCCTCCGAAAGAAGAGCCTGGACGGCGGCATCATCGCTATCACAGCCGCGGCCGGCCCCAAGTAGAGAAGCATTCAATTTTTTGAGCCTATCCTCGCCAGCATGCCCGCCTCCCTGCACATCAATAAACTTCCAATCGACCAATTCGCTCTCAGGCGTGAACCGGTACGGGTCTACAACCAGGCCGCAGGAAACACTGCGATCGGGGTTTCGAATGAGCGCCTTGCAGCTTTGGTCATCACCCAGCTCTTTGCCTAAGTCACAGACCTGAGCGATGCAACAAACACCGCAGCCGTTGCAGGGGTCACCAAATACTGGTTTTTCAATGGTGACTGAGTCGATTAAATGCCACGCCACTGCAAACCCCTCCTCCTTTCACGCCACCTACCAGGCGCTGTGCCAAGAGCAATCGTTTGGCCGAACAACGATCATAACGTCAGTGTGTTCTCCTGCAATTCAAAATGCCGGTCCGAAATCCTACATTGGATGCTCAAGCCCTACTCCCCCAACTTCGAGTCCAAACAGAGGATTCAGTTTGATGAGCGCCACGACGACTTTCGCCACAGCACCCTTCTGGCACACGTTACTGCCGCTCAAGATGGGCACATCAACAAATTGATTCGAGGTCGTCATGTCCCCACCCATTTCTGAAGCTGCTACTCCACTGATCGAATCGGGTCTTCCCCGCGAAGAAGTAGAGATGGCCATCGCCACGCGGTACATGAAGGCAATGCGCGAGAAGGGCAACCAGTTTCCCGATGTAGTTCGCGACTATCACATTGACTTCGCCAGGGCCGTCCTTGACCGTGCTTTCTACTCGCTGGAGTTCATTACCAATGGCCTAAACGAGACCGGTAAAGGGGTGTTCTGCGATGTCACAGGCCTCAAGCTGCCGAAAGCGATCGGCGCTTCCCGTAAGGCCTTGATGGAATGGGCGGGAACCGATCCGAAACAGGATGCGCTACGCAAGGCGCAACGTTTGCTTAAGATCAACCGTGACAGTGTGGCTGGTCAGATCGGAAACATGGATGAGTTTGTCGCCTTGATTGACGGGTATTACGCCAGCGGACTCGTTCAGGTGATCCACATGAATCGCTCCTACATTCTCGCAAACCGGGAAGGCACTTCAGGCATCAATCTCTCTGAAAAAGGTTTTCGCGGCAGTATCACCCGACCATACATCGACGCATTCCTCAAGGTGCAGCAGCTGCGGGTCGAGGTTCGTGAAATTCAGGAGCCCCAATGGCTCTCACCTAAGGCCAAGGCCCCGGATGCAGCGCCTACGCTCCCCGCGCCGACCTCACAGCCGGTGCAAATCGGTTTCGGCTTCTAGGTCCGGAGAGTGATCATGACGGATCTCCAGACCATTCAGAATTTTGTACGCATCTGCCACGCCTTCAACGCCGGCGACGCCGGCACCCGGGGCAACGTTTGCGCCATTATCATCCCGACACTGCGCCGGTACCGCTGTGAAATGGTTTCCGCCCTGGCGTTCGCGCGCCAGTCGGCGATCAAACGCAGCTATGCGGATATCCTCGCTCAGAACAGGAGCATTCGGCATGCGATCGTAGCGGCGGAGCGAAGGCTGGGCTGGAGTCAGACGCGATGCCATGCTGCCGGCTATGACGTCGATGGGGAGTTTGACGAGTACGGCGCATTCGAGGAACCGAAAGCCACGAACGGCTCTCAGCTACCTACCGGGCCTGCGAATTTCTAGACCCTGTTTTGGTTTGGCAGCTCAATTTCGATAGGGAAGACTAACCGTTCCGGACTACGGCCCTAGCGTCGCTAAGGTGTGTAGGTACACAACTCAGAACGAGAAGCTACGATGCGCCTTAACAAAGCCACGAGGACAACATTCACTATTTTCACGATTGGTGTCGCAAGCGTCTTTGCGATGTGCTGCGCCGCAAACTTTGTTTTGACTCACTATGTCCAACAAGAAGTTGATGAAAACGCCAAGTACCTGCTGGAAGTTTCGAAACTTGAAACCGACTCAGTATTTTTCAACATGTCCGAGTCAAAACCAGTAGGTACAAAGCTCCAAAACTCAGATCAAAGCAATCAGAAAACACTTTACAAGATCTCACAGAAGTACAAGTTCAACGACATCGGTGGCGAGCAGTGGCCATCGGTAGATGGCTTTTGGTGGGCGTTTACTCTGCTGGACAACCCCCCCTTAAAACGAAGCTTGGGTCTGCACCGACCAGATCTCATTTCCCAGTATCAGGTTTCGCTGGGTGAGTCGCCAACCGTCACCAAATCGATGGCTCTGAGGGATGGGTTTGCCATTCGAATCATGGAGCAGTTTGAGGGCAATCAATTAGACACATCGCCACTGACCTACGCTCCTATCTGGGTTTCTCAAACTGACACCTGCCGCTTTATCGAATCCCAGAAGCTGACCTGCACGACTACCAGTGGCGAATACCAACTGGAAATAAAACAAATCGGTGAACGTACACTGGTTACCGTCAACGACCCAGGGTTCGAGCCGTTTTACCTGTTTTAATTCACTCCTTCGACCCTAGGTCACCGGGCTTCTGGCACACGCAACCCTGGGCGACTCTGGTGATGAACTTCATCAGAGTCGAACAGCATGGGCAGTACAACTCAAGTGATATCCCAAGAGCAGCGCGCAGAGTTCAAGGCGCGATTTGAAGGCGGGAACCCAATGTCCGACTTCTTGCCCATGGTTTTCCCATCTGGCTTCAAACTTACAGTCCTCACCGTCAGCTGCTCAACCTGCCAGAGGGACATTGAGCCGGCGCACTTCCGATGCAACGTAGCGACACTGCTGCCCGGGGTCGTTCGAATCGAAGGTCTCGGGATTTGCACCAAATGCCGCCGTGCGATCAATTATCTGTTCAGATTACGAGACGAATGTCCGTTTGTGATCGAGAAGATCAACGATCGTGGCCAGTGGGACCGGTACACCTCAGAACCTGTCTCACGCATCAGTCGTGCCCAGCGGGGGCATCTCAAGCTGCTTCAAAACCTGTGGCACAGCTGAGGCCTACCAGCCGCTATTATCGATTCAACTCGACCTTCAAAGTGACTGGTTCAGGCACGTATTCCAATACTGCAGGATGACATGACACTCAACGCAAGGACCCTCAAATGAAACGCACAGACATCACGGCAGGCTGCATTTACTCGGACGGCAAGCTTGGAGTTCGCCAGGTACTGGATCTTGACCAGGAGAGCGTCCACTACAAAACACTGGCAGCCGCCCAATCAACCAACATTCGTGAAGCGACCATGCTACTGGGTAGCTTCGCGTCCTGGGCTTCGGTGAAGATCAAACCAGAAGCGTTGGCCACACACATGCTTAGCCTTGAGGCCGGCAAGCTGGTGCCAAAACTCACTTCGATCCAACGCGAGTTTCTCGAGTCGATCGAGGAAGTTGTGCTCGAGTCCAGTTCCGTCGAATGCCAGCGGGACGAGTGGCGCACCGCCCGGGACTGTGCCAAGAAAGGGTTCATCGGCCAGATGCCCGAAAAACTCAAGGCATCTGAGGACAGCTTCGAGCTCACGCTGTCCGCACTGGGCATTCAAGTACTCAAGATCGTGCTATCTAACAAGCTGTCGCCGCCGGCTGGCACCGTAGTTGAAAACCGGGCTTAAGGATTAAGTCGTGCCACCGCCTGGTGATCGACGATAATGACGCTTCTCCGATAAACCCACCCACTGGAACCACCATGGGCGCGAAACCAACAATCACCCTCACCATGTCCGCGGAGCTCTTTGAGCTTTGCGCGAAGTTGTATAACCCGGAAACACCGGATCAACTGCTCGCGGCAGTGCGGCCAATGCTAGTGGACGGCCTGGCTCCCGCGGACGCCAGGGCACCGTATGCAGAGAAGGTGACTCGCCAAGGACAGAGCAACTACGCATCGATTCTCCGAGCTGTTTACACGGAGACCGTCATGAAAATGAGCCCAACGCAATTCGAGCTCTGCGTCCAGTTCTCTGGTGTCGATACCAGGCCGGCATTGTTGGAAGCCGCTCGCGCAGTGCTTGTTGATCGCAAAATCGCGGCCGACGTGGTCAAGTCAAAACACTTGAAGTGCAGCATCGAAGATCTTGAGAGCACCACAACTGCCATCCTGGAAACCCACTGGAAGATTCTGGGTGTCTACGGCGCGCCAAAGGCTGGCAAGGTTCTGTAGGTCGTGACGCTGATCATCAAGCGTTTTGCTCTTGTCCACGAATACATGGAAATATTTGATCCAACGAAGTCTGAAATCATGGCGGTGGATTTCCGGCCCAGGCCGATCTGTCTGATGTAAAGAGCGCGAACTGAACCCCACCTTGCCCTATAAACAGCCCGTCCTTGCAACGGGCTTTTTCATTTCTGAGTCCTATTTTCGTCCCTCTAGATTTTCATCCTAGCCTGATTCTGGCACAGCCAAGACCGCCCGAACCTGACCTCTCCACTACAACAGGCGAGGCCACGGAAATGTTCGAAAATCTCAAGGCAGCAAAGGCAGTTGGCGTAACCCTGTCGGGCTTGAAAGGCCCCTCAGCGGAGAGCGGTCATCGATCCTGGACAGCGCACATACTCTTCTATGGAGCGAGGGTTGGCAACGCAAGCGGTAGCGACATCAAGCGTGAGATCAAGCTGATCATCGATGACGCATTGATGCAGCAAATGGTCGATGTACTTAAAGCAGGCGGCTTCAGGATTGACGCGACCAAGCCAGCAAAACGATCCTTTGACACGAATACGGCGCGCGGCTACATGAGTCTTGCGGTGGCCCAGATCGCCGACGAGATGGACCAGGTGAAGGAGTTGAAGGTCGCGGCCCGCTCTCAGACCCTAATCTTGTTGCGTTCGGCCCCAACCAAGGTCACGGTGTTCGGGGAACGGTTCACGCCGGCGGTGAAAGCACGCCTGAGCGCCCAGTATGGGGACGACCTCATTGAGTTCGTAAACGAGGCACTGAAAGGCCTTTGATGTCCCGTAGGGGGTCTTCGGCCCCCCTCACACTCCGGCAGATCCATCATGACTAAACTAAATCGGTAGGCCGATGCAAATTTGCCAGGTCAATTGAGCTCCTGATGGAGGCGACCGCGCTTTTCGAGTCAAGGATGCACGGGAATTCCAATGAGCTGCGAAACTGAAACTTTCATACGTGAAGCAGCGGCAAATCGCTGGTCGCGTACCATGACGCGAAAAGCACTGGGCGTTAGCCGGAAACGGTTTGACCTAATGCTTGCCGCGATGCCACTTATCGCTTGGCCCGGGCCAGGTCATAGCGCAGCATGTGATGCCGCCCGGCGCACAAGCCCCGCCATGCAAGCCGCCAGGGTCCGCGGCGGCCACACAATCAGCCCCACTACCAGCGTGAGGCCTTCGGCAAACGAAATACACTACGTGGGTTTGCAGCTGAGTACGGTGAGTTACGTGACTCTACGACGTCGTATGCTCGGCGGACGGCGTACTCTTGAAGAAGCGCTTGCCTTGCCGCTGAACAGCCGCCAGACGGCTTCTGAAGTCCCTTAGTTCTGCTCTCCTGGCGGTACCAACCCCAATAGCGCGCCGATTGAGTCCCCGGTGCACAGCCAATAATAGTTGGCTGGTCTATGATGCGATCTCTGATAGAGCTTCGATAGTCATTGACCGAGGTCAGCATGGAAAGGAAGCAAAAATCTGAAGCTAGCCAGATCGCCCGGAGCCACGCTCCGACGCGGGCTATCGTTGCGGTCACTCTACTGGTCGCCATCTTGATATTCAGCGTGCGTGCCGTCGAGCGGGTTATCGATTATCAGGCATTCAGCCAGCACGCCTTTGACGTCATGGACCAGTTCATCGCCGCGAAACAATCAGATCAACCCCTTGGACAGTTCAAAGAGGAGTTCGCGCAGCTGGCGGCGAGCGATCGAGACCTGGGGCGCTTGATGGCCATCGCCTATGTTGAACGCATGGGCACGCTGAGTGAGCGGGACAGAGGGATTATCGCGGCAGCCAACGAGCTTTCGGGCAAGGATCTTTATCGACTCCTTAAGGCTACGTCGCCGATGTTCGATTCCAACGCTCGGGAACGATACTTGAAGGGTGAGATTGTCGGGCCCGTCGTCACGGGAATCGATATGACGTTCAATACCTTCACTGAAATGCAGCAAGCAGCCCTTCGCGCTTGCCTCGTAAGCCTTGAAGGCACCTACGAATCCGAGAGCCTGTCCGGCCGAATCAAAGTGGCCACAAAACTGTACGCCGGTGCTTCATGGGAGACCTGCCAGATTCCGGAAACGCCAATCTACCGTGATCCGCACCATATTTTGCAAGACACCATCTAGCCCCCTGGTGGCACTCCTGGCAGCTGCGACCATTGCGTTTCTAATCAGACATCAGGTGTCACATGAACGCAGCCCAGGTACAACAGCAAATCTCGACTCAACGCGCAGAGAATCTAACCCTTAAGCCGGTTCTTCAACTGGGTAAGGTCGTCTGGACTCGCAACTTCGTTGCTCTCTTCCCCAACGAAACCCAGCTGAATACAGCCGTGCACACGGTATTGCAAAAGTACCAATTCGGTGACTGGGGGCTCGTGTCTATACGCTCCAAAGCGTTGAACGATGAGGCGCTCGACGCCACGTCACCAGGGCGGGTTGTTGCGAAGTACAACATCAAGGCTCCCAATGGTCGCTATGTCGACATCTTCGTGATTACTGAATGGGATCGGTCAGCGACGACATTGATGTTGCCCGAAGACTATTGAAAACCACACAGGAAAAAGCCCGCATCACGCGGGCTTTTTTGGACTTCACTTTTCCTGCTGCCTTTAGGTGCTCCCCCGATCAGGCGGCCGCCAGGCGCTCGCTGCGCAGCGCAAACTTTTCCACGTAGTCGGCACCGGTGCAGGTGCCTTCAAGCACCACCAGGTCTCGCAGGGTTACCACCTTGTTACCGCCGGCATGGACCAACTGAAGCATCGCCTCGCACATGCCTACGACGTACAGCGGCACTTTGAATTGGGAATGCAGCGTGTGAGAGTTTGGTTCTTGCTTACGCTTGGCCAGGGCATCATCAATTACGGCGCGGAAGCTAGTCGATTGTTCGTGCGACATTGCAAATTCCTCTTTGAAGCGTGATCAGCAAGATGGCGGCTCAACGTGAACCATCAACTCATCGGGGTTGGTAGATCAGTTGTAAACTTAAAGCTTACAACTGGAAATGAAATGTCCGAGACCGGGCTTAAGCCTTGCTACGCGGTCCATCGAATTTCGGGTACTTCGCCACAAAGACCTTATTGTGAGCACGCATCAACTCGGCAGCCTCGAGCGTGACACCCCACTGAGAGGGGACGCATTCGTAGCCTTGGTAGTTAGAGAACGGGTCAGGAATGGGATCACCATCCACATCGTCGCTAAAGGTCACCAACACATCGGGAGCATCGAGCTCGGCGCATTGGTCGTAGTCACAAAGCGGGTACGTTCCCCAGTGCAGCTCGGGGTGCAACTGCTTGAGCCTGGTAATCAGGTCAAGGGTGGCTTGAGGGGCTTCAATCTGCATGGCGTTCTCCAGGGCATTCGCAGAAAGAGCCGGATTCACCGATTGATTTCCGGCTGCTTGCTACGTTCGAAAGGTCCAGTCCATGGTGCTGTCTCAGAACGCGTGCCACCACCAGGTAAAATTACTTTAGAGCGCGCCATATTTCCGAGCCAGTTCATCAATCCGGACGGCACGGTTCTGGTGAGCACGGTGAGTGGCCTCATCAGGCTGTACAGCGCCATAGCGGACTGCTGCGGTGTACTCACCATCTTGGCGAACCAGCCCCAGCAGTTCTTTAAGTTCCGCCTGCATCTGCTCATAAATCATGGTGCACTACTCCGCTGTGTTGGGCATTCGATGTGCCACTTTAGTGGGTCAGGCTGGGGTTCCGTTACATGTCCCCGCAGGACGGAACGTCGGTTCCCGGTCGATCAACTTTATGGGGATGCCGGCAGCTTTGAGGTCGTCGAGACTTAACCAAAGGTCGGCCTCGTGAATGACGCCCCCATCACTGCCTAGAACCTCAACAAACCGAGCATCAACGCCTGAAACGCATTTGAAGCCCGCGCCTGGCTTGCTGACCTGTCGGACATGACCATTCCAATCGACGAAATAGCCCTGAATCGGGGTCATGGCTGTGGTGTGCTGGGTCATCCTAGGTACCCCTCATTTGAGTTGATGAGAGAATCCTAACTTCGATTTAGTGTGCCAGAAGGCGGCGCTGGAAAAATGGTGCCGTTATGAGCGATTAGGCGGCTCTGCGTACTGACAGTAGAGCCCGCCGTGGGGCGCGATTGGTGATTCAGATACCGAGCGCTACCCAGCTTTGACAATCAGCACCGTCACCTGGCCATTTCGCTGAAATGACCGGTATAGAACTCCAGGACGCTGGCATCTGTTACACCGGCCTCAACCTCCCGCGCCAGGTGACAAACAAAAGCGCCAATGTCGCATTCAATCTCGATTAGCAGATCGGACGCACCATCCGCCCGCGCCGATACGAAACTGGCAAGGAGCAGGGATGCTTCCGCCCGGTACGCGTCCTCTCCGGGAGGCCCCGCGTGACGCCCAGATTGGCTTTCAGTAACTTGAGGTAAATCGAAATGTAACGTACCAGCCATTCCCCACTTCCTTGAGTGACATAACGCTATCGCTGAGAAGCAGACCGTTCAAATGCGGGATGGGCAGATCTAAGACCGCTCGACGACCTATGACCAAGCAGGATCATTGGGATCAAGTAGCGCTGCACCACGTACGATCATTTCCTTGCCGGTATCAACGCGCGCGACTATCCAGTTGCCCTTTCCTCCGTAGTCTGTCGAACACTTGGTTCGAACCAGATTGCCGCTCTTCGCGAAGCGATAGACCTTATCTTCCTGAATTAGCATGGTTCTGTCTCCCGTTACCATTATTGCGCGGTGCGTCCTCATATTACAGGCAACGCCAGTGCAAAGGTTCCAATAAAATCCTGGGTTTTCCCAAGGCTTGAGTCTACGAGCGGACGCCCACTCAGCGGCCCACAACCCCATCCCAGGCCCAATGCTGCTCACTGTGGGAGTCACCGTAGTTGTGAATGATCGCCTCCGAAATTGAATCAGGGCTCACCGAGTCGTCGTAGGTTGGGTTTTGCAGCCACACGGCCAACTGATCACGAATGTCCTGCAGGTCGCTTTCCCCGATACCATTAAAATCGTCCGGCCGGAACATGTTGAATGTTTGGCTGGCACCATCCAGATCTGGCGAGTCGAACATATAGAGCTCGCCATCCAACGCCCCCACAAACAGGTTGCCACCTTGGTACTTGGCAATGGTCCCGGCGGGCATCTGGCGAAGGATGTCAGCCACCTGGTACCAGAGAACCAACATGGACTGGAACATGTTTTCTTCATCGGCGTCGGATGAATACGTGACGATATGGTGATAGTGAGGCAGTGCCACCGGTGTCGGTTGCGCTGCTTGAACCGGATTTAGCAAGCTTGCCACCGCGGCGCATGACATCAGCTGCTCTCGCTGCAACGAAGTCATTTGCCCCCAGCACGCCGCGACAACACTCTCCAGATCTTGGACCAGGTTGGCGGTCTCGCCAGTGACGGAATAGCGGTACTTAGCCGACATTAGGATTCGGTCTAGGTTAGGTTCGGCAGGTTTGTTGATCATGATTTTCCCTGTTAGCGGTCGGACTTTGGTTTCGGGACTCGGCCATTTGCTTTTGTCCGGACAGCTCTCATGCTCACCCCCCTCTTGGCGTGCCACGAGCCTGGCTGAATATTTTCCTGTAGTGGTCCCAAGCCAAGCTTCGGTCACAACAATCTGCATGCAACCCAAACGAAGTAGGTCCGTTAGAATCACGACTTGGGAAATGAAAAGGGAATTCGAAATGATCGAGCAGCATCTTCAACTGACGGCCAAGGGCGTCCCTCTATCTGCCGGCCGTTCCGGGTGGAACCCTGCGCCGTGCGACCGGGTGTGGGGGCATTGATGAAAACTGATAACTCGTGCGATCTGCTGGAAGGCCTATTTGAGCTAATTAAGGACCCAAGCCCTGCATCGACTCCGCGGAAGAGCTTGAGCAGCTATGAGCGCCGCCTAATCGAGAAACAAGCTTCAACCCTTGTTGACCTGTGCGACCACCTTGAAACAAAAGAGGACCGCCAGTACGGGCAAATTAGGCATTATGTTGATTGGCTGGTAACGCAGTTCGACATCCCATGCCAGTCGATTTTTCATAAGCCGCAACATCTCGACGACGACGTCATGGGTTTTTTAGGTTTCACCGCCACGGATGCTGCAGGGTTACTCATTTTCATGGAATCGTTGGGCCTTCGCACCAATCCAGCTCTCCTGGTAGATGCGTTGACTCCGATGGTTGAGAACAAACCCCTCCTCACCACCGCTGAGCACAAAATCCTCACCTACCAGCTGTCCGTCGGGAAAAGCATAACGACGCTTCGATCATCGCTGGAGCGTGATCACTCCTTACCTAAAGAGGAAAGATTTCGTTGTGCCGCCGGCTACCGATACAAGATGACTCGCCAAAATGGCCAGGCACTGTCCTTGGAGGTTCGGGGGCCAAAGCATCGCCAGGTACAACAAATTGTTAAAACGTGCACCTATTGCAATCACACCTACTGCACCAACACACCATCAGAAACCAGGGCTCATCGAGAGATACACAAACGGGCTCAACGCTTATTTGATCCGTCCCCAAACGCACTCTTGGCCAAACGATTTGCACCGGGCTTCAACGCTGAGCGTGTTGACGACAACAGCCCTATGGGAATTCAACGGGAGGTGTTTCGTAGGGCGATCAGCTTCAAACGTGAATTCGGCTACGACTTTATACAGTGGCCCGGAGATGAACACAGAAGTGTCGGGCCAGACTGGCACGGCTACTTGATTCCCGCTGGCCCGGATGGCTGTATTGCAGGCGCGTGTGCATTTGCCCTGCAGCCCGCGGAAGGCGGTTCAAAACAGTGGAGTCTGCAATGGATTTGGCTTGCCCCCAAGTACAGGCGTCATGGACTACTTGTTCAACGCTGGACCTATTATCTGGAACAGTACGGGGACTTTTACATCGAACCGCCATTGTCAGATGCCATGAAAGCGTTCGTACGCGCGCATGGATCTGAAATTCAAAAGGGTTGGCTGCACCCGGCTGACTAACGGCCGAGCCGACACAGCGGTCGCGATTACCGCCCCGACCGCTACACCTTCCACGTAGCCTTTACCTTCCCCCCGATCCAAGTGCCAGCTTCAGGATCAAATGCGGGGTTCTGAAAATGGCTGCTACCCAAAATCCACATGCGTAGCCTATGAGCCGATTCTGATTTGCTTAATTTCGAGTCGTGACCAACGGCCGCGGATCACGAAAGACCCACCTACCGGCAGAATGTCGAATAGATCGGCCAACAGACCAATACAGCTGCCGAAAATCGAAGGCTCTGACGAAATTTGCACCAGCCCCCTTGCCACCAAAAATGGGACTAGGGGGGATGGGATAGCATGCCAGTTAGACCTTTAACGTCAGTGGAGTCGTTGGGTACTCCATAAAGCGGTCGATGCGATTTACTAGCTATTCAGAGGTGGTGTGCTGTCAGCTAAATCGGAGGAAATTCTTGCGAACATCAGTGGGTAAGGCGTATTTGCGTCTCCACGCAAGGTATCTCTACCCACACAGCGCCACGATCCCGAATATTCCTGAGGTTCAGTGACATGCAGAAGGTCAGCCCCTCGCAATGAATCTGCCATACCAACCATCTCCCTGGTGAAAATCGCGAGCCCGGCACTGTCATTCTGAATAATCAGATAGCCGTTTTCATCCACGAATCCATGGACTGTGGGCAGGTCGCGATTTTGGGTTTTCAAGACATTCCAGGTGCTTTCTTTCACGAGTTACGACTCCTTTCAAACATTCACTTGAACTCATCATTAGTAGGCGCACGCATGGCCGCCTCAAATGATTTGAGAATTTCGTCTGTAGGCACGGTCATTGTCGGTATTGCTCGAAGCCCATCCGCAATTTCCCTTCGACTCAGATTGCAGATGATGGCCTGACCGTTATTTATCTGATACTCCAATGACCCACACCAGCGATTCATATACCCAACCGTAGGTTCCAGGACAGCCGCTTTAGGTCGCTTTCGCATCTGATGCTTTGCCAGCGACATCCGCAACAGCTCCATCTGAGTGAATAGCATCTGAGTTCGCTTCAGGTCATGCCTCAGCGTCTCGACAAGCTCTGTATTCTTGATGAGTTGGGTGATTTCGTCGATGCGTCTTTGGATGGTGTAATTCTCATAGTCAATGGGCTTCTGCAGCTCCTTCAGTATTTGCGGCAGCCCGCCATTATCAGCAGCTTTGAGGTACTGACTAATTTTCTCGCGCCAGGTACGCATGAGCTCATAAGCGGAGAAAATCCACATCTGAGACTGGGCTGCGAGGAATGTCGACTGGTAAAGAGTATTTGTCTCTTCAAATTTACTGCGAAGGTATCGGTATTCGAGGTCCATGATGAACTCATCCACAATGGTGATATTCATCGCCTGGTTGCTGAAGTCAAGATTGCTTGAAAAGAACACCAGGCTGTTTAGGGCCGAATAAATTTCCATCTGACCAATTTTTTTGGGATCTTGAAAAGGAACCTTTTCGTCATACCCTTCGTAGCTATCCATAAATTCTCCTGAATTACTCAGGCGCTCCATCTTTCTTGAGTGTGATGAATACGGGCCAACGCGATTTGTTCGTGATCTTCCAGATCCAGGTGGCATTCTCGCCAACGCCCATAATCTCTGAATCGACATCGACCTGTCGGGCCGCTTCCGCATTAACAGCCATAACATCAACCTCATAAAGCGGGAGTCTGGATTTTTGATCGTATGGTCCAGCAGAACGTCGGAACGTTCCATTTGCTGCGATTTCAATTTTACGACTATCTGGCATGTCGTTTTCCTCAGTCAGTCAGCCCATTCGAGATCGCGGATCTGAATCGACCCATAGAGATGGAGTCAAATCCCCCCAAGAAGCCTATCACCAATGATTACGTGGTGATCATGGAGAGCGAACAATCATGCCGTTGTGGTCTATTTACGTGTCCAGACCTTGGCAACCAAGCGATGGGGCGACCCTGCAATCGAGTCTCTGTCACTCATCATTTGCCCATCAAAAACTCTTCGGTGTGGCTCCTGGCACGCAACGTCACGTAACAACATGGTTCCCATCGAATCCAATACAGGAACACAACGATGGCCACCGCACCGTTCACTCACCCCCACTTGCAAGCATCGCTTGCCCCCAACCTTGATCTACCGGCGCGCGTAGTCAAAGGCTACTTCAAGGTTTGGGAAAATGGATTAGGTTGCGAGAGCTATGTCTCTCTGGCCGTTGTAAACGACATGGGCGCGTTGTTGGTTAAAGTCCAGGAGGGGCAGGCAATCGTTGCTCAGCACCAGTTGAAGGCTATTCGAATGGACTATCACCCAGACGAGTGGATAGGTTCTGAGGGGCAGGCTGATCTCCAAGGCCTGGTTATCACAGAGTCGACGTTTGCCTTTGTGCATACGGGCTTTATCGGGACTGAGGAATTGAATACTGAAAAGGTCATTCGGGACATAACAGAGATCCAGTCCCTTAAGGGCTCGTTGTACGCTCCTGAGATTGACGAAGAGATGTTGAGCGATATGCTCACCGACGGATAACTATTGAGACGCAAACCCCACCATCTAGGAAATGGCGCTGCCTCGTAACACATTTAGGCGAAAGCTTTCGCATGCTGATGCATTCGATGTCACACGCTCAAAACGCGCTCGTTTTCTCGAATCGCGAGTGTCGGCTCCGAAAGCGCATCCACTGCCACCATTTATTCGCGGGATCAGTCGTAGGTGTACATTGCCGTTGCGCCACCTGCCGGCGACTTCATTTTCGAGATCGGCGTTAGTAAGAAGGTTGTTTGCTGGCATCAATCACAGCTTCGTGCCAACTGGTTTGCTCGCCCTTTCCAGGCGTACTCACTGCAAATCTGGCCATGCACTGATAGTTACCATTCGCCATCTCTGAACCGTATCCCTCGATCATGCGCAGGACCTGAAAACCGTTCTTCCGTGCTGACGCGTCAACGCGCCCACGAACGGTCTGAAAGCAGTCATCACGCGCAGTCATGGCAGATGCTGTTGGCGGCATCCCTGGGGGGAAATCTGCCTGAGCGACACCAGCAGTCAACAACAAGACCGACGCAAAAAACTTCTTCATGTTTTGTCCTTTCGATTTAACGTGAATTCCTCGCCTTGGTTCTGGCGAACTTGATGGGCAGCGGCTTGCAATCCGTGGTGGCTGTTCACAGCGAGGGACTTTGTCGATCCTCACAGGCGCGAATGGCAGCGTTCACAGCCTCGATCACTTCGTTCAACCGGCCACGAATAATCGGAATGTCACTTGGCTCTAGTTCGTCCCCGATCGCAAGCACAGCACCTAATTCTTTAGCGGCCTGCGATGCAATTTTTTCCAGGGATTCGGCCGGAGGTATGGGTGTTGGCATGGCTTCGTTTCCATCAAGCAAATCAGGCCTTCTATAGCCGAAGATCCGGCCGCGGAAGCTCAAAGGTGGTATTCGGATTTCAAAACGCAATCGATGCAGCATTAGCCAGGCCGGCAATCTCAGATGGGCCAGGTAGCAAGAACCTTCGCAGCAGAATATCGACAGATCGTATTCCGGCAAGCCAAACCAGGTACCAAAAATTCGCACAACCAATTTAGCGATATGCCCCACAAAGGTGGACGAAATTCGCTACCGATTTCTCTTGAGCCCGGCTGGTGGCACAGCCGTCAACCGACAAACTGACTCCAATCCCCCCCTAAGGAGTCACAATGCCGAACGCTCAGCAGCACATCAAATCAATGGTCCAACTCATCGACACCATCAACTACGTCTCCCGGCGCGAGGTCTTCGCTGATTTCGTAGAGATGGGTGCGATTGCATACAGCAACGGAATTGATCTGCGCCTGCGGGTTAATCGTGAGGCCCGCTACCTGAAACTCATTGGCAAGTATCAGAAAAAACACCAGCACATCTTTGGCGACCTGCTCGCAGAACTGACTATGGCCATGGAAAGCGAGCCAAGTGACATCCTGGGACGGTTGTTTCACGAACTCGACGCAGCTAACAAAGCGACCGGGCAATTTTTCACGCCGCCTCATATCTGCGAACTCATGGGCAAATTGATCGTAGGTTGTGGTAGCCAGATCAAAGCCGAGATTGAAGAGCGTGGTTTCTTCCGCCTGAGCGAACCATCGTGTGGGTCCGCGGCGATGGTCATTGCGTTCGCTACGGCGATTCGCGAACTGGGGATAAACTACCAACAGAACCTGCACGTTACCCTGACAGACATCGACGCACGTGCCGTGCACATGGCCTACCTACACCTGAGCCTGATGCACATCCCGGCGATCGTCGTTCATGGCAACACGCTAACACTGGAAGAGTTCGGTTCGTGGCGTACGCCGGCGCATTTCACCGAACTCTTTGAATTCAAATTGCGGCGAGGGTACTCACTGGAAAGCGCCATGGGTCGTGGCCAGCTGGCGCTGGAATCCGAGCCGGCCGAGGAGTTGACAGTGACAACAGAGCACCTGTTTGCAAGCCACTTCCCGGTTCACTCTCTGACAGAGCAGGCATCCCTGTTCTAAAGCCCGCAGGGCCAGGAAACGCCGCCGACGGTAGCAGCCCGGCGGAGGTTACCTGGCCCATGGCGCGAATGAATTTAGGCTGTGCCGATCCGCAGCCAGAAACAGTAAACGCCCCTCTCCTCCTCTTCCCGCACCAACTCATGAGCGCTTTGGGAGACGAATGTCCGGAAATCGCGCTTCGTGCCCGCGTCATTCGAAATCACCTTCAGAATCTGGCCCGCGTCCATGCGGTTCACTTCAAGACGAGTCTTCAACAGCGGAATGGGGCAAGGAAAGCCACAAGCGTCGAGTTCCACATCCACGTTCATGATCACTTCTTGACTGGGCTGTTCGTTCATAACGGGTCACATCCAAACGTGGGAAACAAGCTGTCTCCATTCTAACGACACAATCATCCTTGGTGTGGCTGTTGGCACGCCAGCTTTTCCACGATTCTTTGCTCACCAGAAAATTTGGATTTGACCAGGGCTACTCGCATGAGCGGCAAGCCCGGATACGAATTGAACGAAGAGAGAAGAAAATCAGGATGAAACGTCAAATTACTCAGCACCTTCCAACCTGCGGCCTGGCGTTAGGCGGCACGGCCGGCGAGCTGGCGACCACCCACGCAGCCCTGAAAGAAAAAATGCTCCGCTCGGCCTACACAGATTACTTCACCAGGACCGAGAGACAGGGTATGCGCGAAGAACTGGGGAACATCAGCGAGCGGTATCGATCCCTCACTGGCCACGACTTGGTTTAAGCAGCAGGAGCTGAAAAATGGTAGCAATCAGTCAACTTGCGATCGACGAAGTCCGACGGATGCCACTGGAAGAGGATGGCTGCCCATTGGAGTGCAATTACTTCGGCCGTCAGGTGATCGAGGCCGCACGGGAGTACTTGAGACAACAAGATGACAAGGCTGCAGAACCGGTACCCCTTCTAACGCAGTTCGAACGGCGGGAGGATATGGGGCGCGGGCGTTTGCAGTTCTTGCTGGACGGTGACGCCGACGTGATCGTAACCATCATCGACAAGGAGGGGCAGGCAAGTAGCGTGGAGTTTTGCACTGCGATAATGGGCGGCGGGCGCTCGCCAAAAGTTCGCGAAGCCCTGATCAACGTGATCAAGGCTATTCGTGAGGAAAACCTCACTAACCCGCTGATGCAGTAACGAGCAACAAGCCGCAGGCTTAGAGGTTCGGGAGCGACATCTGACGTTGTTGGCGCTCACTACGAGGCAAGCCCAGCGACTGTTCAGAGGCCCCCATTCTGGTCGATGCTGCCTTAACGTTCTTGATCCACTCATCACCAGGAAAAAGTGTGATGTGGTAGTCGATAGGTACCGGGCGACCACGCGGCCGGCGCTCTGGAAAGACCTCTACGATCTCCACCTTATCCAGCAGGCCGTCTTCAATCATTTTGTCGAACTCTTTTTGCAGAGCGGCAAGACTGCCCGCCAGACGAACGTGGTTCATGCCGGGGGTGAAGGGTTTCATTGCCGCCAGGTTAAAACTCAGTGGCTTCACAAATGAGACGTTCGGAATGACGAAGTGCATCAGACGAATCAGATACGCACCGGCCGGCGTATACCGTTTGACTAAGCCCAATGGGAACTGGCGATAGGTCACGTTGAGGATCGAATGAGCAATCAGTGAGTGAAGCTTTACACGCCACTGGTCATTGCCATTCTCGCCCGTATTGTCAGCTCGGTTTCGATCGAAGGATGGAAGGATCGAATCTCGATTGTCCTTGATCAGGTCCTCACCGTAAGCAATGGTCATGATTGAACTGGATAGCACTTCCAAAGCTTCACGAATCTGACCATGGCTCATCGTACTCCCCATCGACTTGAGGATTTTGGCCAATGAGTTGAGCGAGAAAGTGACGTAATACTCAGTTTGGCCATTCACCGTCTTCGCTTCTGCCTGGAGGCAGGCGTGGTGAATCAGGGCCTGCTCAACGGCTTGCTCTTTTACACCGGGGTAACGACGCATCGGCGTCGCTCCCTTCCTTTTCGGATAGTACGTGCCCGGGAAGAGAGTCATCTTCGCCGGTTTGTCCCAGATGTTGAAGTTGATCACGAAATCGTTCGGGACTATGCCCTCTTTCGTGTTCAGGTGTTCGGCACAGAACTTCGGGATTTGCTCCCAAGCCATGATGACGTTGCCCAATGCTTCACGCTGTTCTGGGCTGTTGCAGAGCAGCCCCTGGAACAGGTTCAACGCTTGGATAGGGCGATCTTCTGGTTTTGTCTTCCCAGGGACGAAGGCACCGTTAGTACCGTATAGGACGATTTTGTCGTCCTTTGCGTACGAAGTACTTGGCTGCATTCCGGCTCCTCCTTTCTGGGCTGGCGTTTAACGATTGAGCAGAACATTAGACGGGCAGTATTCCCGTCGCAATGGGGTTAGGAGATGGATCGCGGGATAATCAGGAGATGAATCACGGGATAATCAACCAGTTCTGCAGCGCGATTTTACATTGGATCGCAGTTTGAGCCCGGCCCGCTGGGCAGATTTTTCAAATGGCTCTGATCTCCCTCGATGTACGGAATTCGTTTCGCATTTCTTTTCAATCAAGCATTGGAGTAGGAGATGAGCGGGCCAATATTCCCGCGAAGGCTTCTACCAGGGTCTGGATGATCCACCGTTGATGAAGTCGAGTGGCTAGGAGATGAGTCGAGCGATATTCGCAATGGCCCCGTGATTACAGGCTTTCATGTATGCGCCACATCCGAATGTAGGAGATAAACCGCCGGATATTCTAGCAAGCACAGGAGATGCTCCCCCGGTTAATCACCGTTGGATTAATACCAGTCGCCTGCAAACGCCCAAACAGGCAGCAAGCCTCCCCTAAATCGGCCGGGCCTGGGAGATCGATCCACGGATAATCGCTTGAGCCGGTGGGTATGTGCTGGGACTAGTCATTCTGGAGATGGATACCGTCATAATCCGTGCTGCGTCGGGAGATGATGCACCGCTTAATCCCTCACAACCGTGGCATCGCCGTTACTTCTCAGCATTTCAGGAGATGGATCTACGGTTAATCGACCCTGGAGTCATCGAAAGAGCCATACCAGCCCCTGCAGGTGACCATTGCCAGTCCCAGCCTGGCTGCCGATGCCAGGAGATGAGTCCATCGTAATTCGACAGGAGATCAATCCGCGGATATTCGCCTCAATCCGTGCAGGTCGAGGGCTCCCCAGCCAATGACCTAGAGATCAATCACTGGATAATCTGTAATTCCGGCGTGCTCGGGCAAACGAAAGGGTTGGAGATAAACAGCCGATAATTCGACGAGGTCCCCAAAACACTGGGTTTTCAGTGTTTATTGAGGCCACAAGGTAGGAGATGGATTGACGCAAAACCCTGATGGACAAGGGTTAGCTCAACAGGAGATAGATCTGGCGATATTCATAACCGAGCCTGGCACCTGAGGGAAATGACTGAGCGGCATTGACCAGGGCAGTTGCCTAGCGCAGAGTTTCTCACGATTGAGTCGCTGGCTTTGGCTGGGCCAACTGGAAGAGTTTGACAGCCCGCCGACAAGCCGCAGGAGATCAATCGCCGGATAACCAAGAGATGAACCGCCGTTTATTCATTTCTGCTCATTTTTCGAACAAAATCTGAGAGTTATCCACAAGAGGTACCGGAGCATTTGGGAGATAAAAACCCGGATATTCGCCGGCACCCTAGAGATGAATCAGCGGATATTCGACTGGAGAGGTTCAGGAATCCGAAAACGGGTGATGAAGCCAGGAGACAGATCAACGGTAAATAGTCAGTAAAAAGAGATGGTTAGCCGCTTAACCAGTAGATAGATCTCAGCTTAATCAGGAGACAGAATCGCGTTTAATCGATACTCAGCCCTTATAAACCGGGCCTTTCAGCGATTCCCTCTTCTTTTCTTCTTTTCCTTCTCCTTTTAAGTCTTTGTTTTTTGGTTAGATTCTGTGCCTCAGCGCGGCGTTAAATGCCCAAGCTGCACTCTCGTATGGAGATGAAACCCCTTTAAATCGCCACTCCCCCTGCTCACATGGCCAGATATCGGTCGAATAAAGCCTGATTGATCTCCCAAACCGCATCAACCCCAGCCCCTAAGCCCGAATAAACGAGGGTTCATCTCCAACCTAACCTCACAATCCAACTGAATAAGCTGGGGGCCATCTCCTACCTACCTCGGAATCAATCTGAATATACGAGGTTCCGTCTCCTACCTGCCCCTGAATCCATCTGAATAAACGACGTCCCATCTCCTATCTACCCAAAAATCCACCTGAATAAGCGAAGTTTCATCTCCCATACAACCACTGAACCATGATTAAACGGCGAGTCATCTCCTGCTCAACATCAATTTCTTAATAAACAGCGTTCTATCTCCTACCTAACCTATTGGGATTAAAAGGGGTTTCATCTCCAAGCCGGGCCAAATCCACTGGAAAAACGAGACCCCTTTTGGGTGGTGGCACACACCCAGGCAACGGATCATTTCTCCACGAATTTTGGAGACTTGATATGAGCACCCGGATCAATCACGGACACATCATCCGCAACTGCACGCTTACCGAGATGTTGGAACGTCTCAAAGCCATCCGCCCACACTGTGTAGAACTGGCACAGAGCGCGATTGCCAAAACCATCGCCAAGAAACGTACGTTCTAGCTGGACATGGACGTCAACTATCTCCCATTTCCACGGAAGGAATTCGAAACTCCGTTCTGCCGTTTAGTCGGCGTGCTCAAGCACGAACGAGCCAAAACAGCCGGAGGTGAGCGGAGTGTCGATTGGGACTTCACCTTGAGCGTCTGCTTGATTCCATGGGGTGACGATCTGTTGGCACTCCATTACCTGGAGAACAACCCCGGGTTTCTCGAAGCACTGAAGGGAATCGGGTTTGAAGACTTCCACTATCAGAACTCAACCGACAGGCCTGACTCGATCAGCGAACTGGACTGGGTGGAACGTTCGGCTACCTGGGCCAGCGCCTTAGACAAAGGCGTTCCCGCATCCGTCGGCCTCACCTACGAGATTGTTCGATGGGA